>JAALKB010000115.1 GCA_011088265.1 Gammaproteobacteria bacterium | reverse complement strand
TACCCCGCGGTTAGCAAAACTCACTGAATTCAAGGCAGGAGATGGTTCTATCATCGACCACGGCCTTGCTTTGTTTTTCCCCTTCCCAAACAGCTATACCGGTGAGCATGTTTTGGAGTTACATGCTCATGGTAGCCCAATCGTTATGCAGATGTTGGTAAAACGGTGCCTGGAATATGGTATGCGCCTGGCCAG
This sequence comes from Gammaproteobacteria bacterium, assembly GCA_011088265.1. Taxonomy (GTDB): domain Bacteria; phylum Pseudomonadota; class Gammaproteobacteria; order Arenicellales; family Poriferihabitantaceae; genus WLWV01. Next base: position 11,871 of record JAALKB010000115.1, on the reverse strand, counting down.
ACCCGGCGAGTTTAGCGAACGAGCCTTTTTGAATGGCAGGCTTGATCTTGCTCAGGCAGAGGCGGTGGCTGACTTGATTGCAAGTAATACGGAATCAGCTGCGAAGTCAGCATTTAATTCGCTAAAGGGAGAGTTTTCTGAGCGAATTCATCAATTAGTGGGGGAGGTGACAGAACTTAGAATCTATGTTGAGGCGGCAATTGATTTCCCGGACGAGGAAATTGACTTCCTTGCCGATGGAGAAGTATTGACCCGCCTCCACCATTTACGAGCAACCTTCCGCGAACTAAAAAAAACGGCCAGACAAGGAAGACTATTAAGAGATGGACTTAAGGTGGTGCTTACTGGACTGCCGAATGTGGGAAAGTCCAGTTTGATGAATAATCTGACCAACGAAAATAGGGCAATTGTGAGTGCCATTCCGGGTACGACCAGAGATGTGCTGGAGCAAACTGTCCAGATAGACGGCCTACCTATCGAGTTAATTGATACCGCAGGAGTTCGTAATAGCGCCGATGAGATTGAGTTAGAGGGGGTTAAAAGAGCATTGGAAGCCCAGCGTAATGCAGATTTGATCCTCCTGGTTGTCGATGATGCCCGTGAAGATTATGGGCATCATGGGAAGCTGGAAGGGATTGACGAACTTTTCTCAGGATTACCATTGTCCATCCCGGTGATCGTGGTGAGGAATAAAATAGATTTGAATGATAAGCCCGCTGGCAGGCTTGGCGATGATGTGTGTGTGTCGGCGCTTACCGGGCTCGGTATGGACGTTTTAAAAGAAGTGATATTGGAAAAAGCCGGATACCGGCAAATTGAGGATAGTCAGTTTATTGCCCGGGAACGACACATGGATGCCATTCGCCGGGGGGAAGAAATGTTATTGCGCGGTATCACTCAACTTACTGAACATCAGGCAGGGGAACTATTGGCAGAAGATTTATTGGAATGCCAACGTGCTTTGGGAGAAATTACCGGAGAAGTAACCAGCGAGGATCTGCTGGGACTGATTTTTGGTTCATTCTGTATTGGAAAATAATTCGGGTTTTCCCGGATATGAATGATTATGCTGCCAAGACAGCTAGCGGTTAAGAAACTGATTGTCTGCATTCAGATGTCGATACATTGGTTTCATATTTCTTTAGCAGTAACGGACTTCGCGTGGCGAGAGGGGATCGCCTTTTAGGGAAGGGGGGGGGGCGTTTCCCCATGCCTTTTCTAGCCTCTACTGTATATAATCTATGATATGGTTAGAGATGGTTAAGAGGTTTCTCATTTGACCGTCTATTGACATGTTTTTTGTCCAAAAGTGACATGGAACGCCATTTTCCCTGAATAGCTTTCGAACCACTCGCGATTAGATATTTATATGACGAACAGCAGATTTAAGTATGATCACACCAACACGGTGTTAATACAAATGTTAGCCGTGTTCCTGGTGCTTCTAGTTGTCATCATTTGGCAGAGCGATATTATTTACGAAATTTATGTCCGTAACCAGGTCAATGCGGTGGGTGGTGTGGTGAATGGCGGAATTCTGATTTTGTTTGGCTGCGGCCTGTTTGAGTTGGTTAAACGGTTTTTTGCCTACCGCAATGAAGAATCGTCCATCTATCAGTTCCTTGACAATATTGGGAAGGGAGGAGAACCGTTAAATGGGATATTGGAAAGCCACATGATCGCAAAGCGGTTTGCGACGCTAAAAAACCTTGACCGAAAAAAGGCCCATATCAATCAGAGTGCCCTGGCAGCAACTTTGTTGGCTTCTGAGTCAAGTCGGAACAGTTTTTTGAAGTTCGTGCACAATGTGTTGATTCTGACCGGGGTCTTTGGCACGATCATTTCTCTGTCAATGTCGTTGCTGGGTGCATCTGATCTGATTCAGTCTAGCTATGGTGGGCAAGTGGGCGGTGAGAATGGTGGCTTGAGTACGATTATCTATGGTATGTCTACCGCATTGTCTACAACGATGACAGCAATCATTACTTATCTGTTTTTCGGCTATTTTTATATCAAGCTAACGGATACTCAAACTTATTTGCTGAGCAAAATCGAGGAGATTTCAGCAACAACCCTACTTCCACATATTCAGGCCCAACAGGAAGCCTCTACGGCGCAGGACTATTCAGAGGGGATCGGAAGGTCCAGTGAATTGGTTAGAAAACTTGACCAGTCCCAAAAAATTTATGCTGAGTCTGCCCAGGTGCTCCAGGCAGCAGCGGAACACTTAACGTCCAAATTGAATATGGTAGGCATTCAGGAGACATCTGACAACGATGCAGCGTTAATGTCTGCCATACAGGAAATTATCGAGTTGCAGCAAAAAAATAACGAGCAAAATACCCAAACCATGGCGGATATCGTGGAAATATTGCAGCGTGGTTTTCGGCTCCGCACCTCATAAGTTTTAGAACTCCATATGTCAGATAACAACGGGTTCGTTGACTTACGCATAGGGCAGGGAGCCAATGGTATGGGTGATGATAGCGTTTGGCCGTCATTTACCGATATTATGACTGTGATCGTCATGATTTTTTTGATGGCGTTGGTGGTCATTATGTTGAGAAACATTGAACTTGACCATGAACTTGGTATTACCAGAAATGAGCAGGTTGCGGCATCTGTAGAAAATCAGGAGTTGGTGCAGAAGATGTCCTCCCTAAGAGCCCAACTTATTGACCTCGAAGCGTCTTTAGGACAGAGCGAAAAGCGAAATGAGTCGTTACAACTTAATCTGGATGAAGAACAAAAACGCTATAGGGCGCTGAGTATTGAACAGGCTGGCATAGAAACGGAATTATCGGAGCTGCTTGGAGAGTGGAGAGAACTAACTGACCTCAAGAAAAGCCTGTTGGCCCAAACCGAGGAGATTAGGAATCGTTTCGCGGATGAAAAACAGGGGCCGTTGACCATCAATCAGGCAATTGCCCTGATTATGGCGAATAACGAGAAACTTAAAAAAGAAAAACGGGCAATCGTGGATGAGCTACAAACGGTTCTGGCGAGTAATTTAACCCTAAGTGGAGAGCTGGAAGTGGCTGCTGAAACAGCCACTGAGCTGTCTGACAGGAAGATTACCCTGACTGGGGAAATCCAGGTTGCGCAAAATAGAATCGATGACCTTGAAAATAGGGAAATCATTCTTAACGAAAAAATTGCAAACCTGAATGACGAGCTAGCGCAAAAAGAAGAACTGGCAGCGAATCAAATTGAAGGGCTCAGTGATGAAAACGAGGAGTTAAAAAATGCGATTGAGTTATTCTCTGTACAGCTAGGAAATACTGAAACATTGCTAGAGTCGTTGAGACAAGAGAAACGGTTGCTCAATGAAAAACTGGCTAGAGTTGAAACCATTAGGATCAGAAATGAAGAGCAGTTTGCTGTAGTCAATCAACAGGTGATGACATTGACCGAATTGCTGGAGGATGAAAGAGAAAACAAACTGTCTCTCATCGCCATCAGCAACCTGTCTGAGGAGAGGTTGCAAGCTTTGCAGGAAGAATACGAAAATTTGGAGTTAAGATACAAAACTCTGGTGAGACCTGCTCGCAGCACACTGGGTAAATACGTGGTCGCTGTTTATCTGCTCAATGATGGAGATGATTTCGTTTATGAATACCGTTTACCCGAAGGTAATGTTGTGACGCTCAACAGCGAGGAGGCATTGCATGGTGCCATGCAGAAGCTCAAGGATTTGCATGGTAAGGAGCTTTACACTCAGGTCATTATTCCGCCGAGTACACGAGTCTCTCACTCAGATGCATGGAAGTTTACCGAGCAGATTCTCAATCGATACGATTATTATGCTCAATAGTGGTCCGGGTTTTTTTTGGGTCTTAGTAATAGAATGCTGAATAAGAAATCGGTGATCGTTCGCTAAATGCAGGTAGAAAACACATGAAATATCCTGAATTTTATGACGTCATTGTCATCGGCGGTGGACATGCTGGCGTTGAGGCCGCCCTGGCTTCTGCAAGAATGCAGACAAAAACCCTATTGATTACCCACAATATTGAAACCGTGGGGCAAATGTCGTGTAATCCTGCCATTGGTGGTATTGGTAAAGGCCATATTGTTAAAGAGATTGATGCCCTTGGAGGCGTCATGGCCAAGGCCATTGATGAAGCAGGTATCCATTTTAGAACACTGAATTCTCGCAAAGGGCCCGCTGTTCAGGCTACTCGTGCTCAGGCTGACAGGGCATTATATCGGATAGCTATACGCAGAGCGGTGGAGAACCAACCGAACCTAACCATGTTTCAGCAATCTGTCGAGGATTTGTTGGTTGAAGATAATAGGGTTATTGGAGTAACGACTCAGCTCGGTATTCAGTTCATGGCCCCCACGGTTGTGCTGACTACCGGCACCTTCCTTAATGGGAAAATACACGTCGGCATGGAGAATTCGAAAGGGGGAAGGGCAGGTGATCCACCTTCCATAGCCTTGGCTGAGCGTTTAAGAGCACTGCCGCTTAAAGTCGATCGCCTAAAAACAGGAACCCCTCCTCGTATTGACGGCAAAACCATAGATTATTCGGCTCTGCTGGAGCAACCTGGTGATACCCCCAGGCCCGTTTTTTCCTTTCTCGGCGATGAGAGGGAGCACCCTCGGCAGGTAGCCTGTCACATTACTCAAACTAATGAAAAGACCCATGAAATCATTGCTGCTTCACTGGATCGATCGCCAATTTATGGCGGAGTGATAGAAGGGGTTGGCCCTCGGTACTGTCCTTCCATTGAGGATAAGATCGTTCGGTTTGCCGATAGGCTCAGCCATCAGATATTCATTGAACCAGAGGGTTTGAATACGACAGAGGTATACCCAAATGGGATCTCAACGAGCCTGCCATTTGATGTCCAGCATCAACTTGTCAGGACGATTTGCGGGTTTGAAAATGCGGTGATAACCAGACCGGGTTATGCCATAGAATATGACTTTTTTGACCCAAGAGGATTGAAAAAAAGCCTTGAAACCAAATGTATTCAAGGTCTTTTCTTCGCAGGGCAAATTAACGGCACGACGGGCTATGAAGAAGCAGCGGGACAAGGGCTAATTGCTGGACTGAATGCGGCGAGGTCGATTCAACAAAAAGACGCCTGGTGCCCAGGGCGAAGTGAAGCATATATAGGGGTGATGATTGATGATCTTATTACCCGGGGAACGGCGGAACCCTATCGTATGTTCACTTCCCGGGCAGAGTATAGACTACAGCTCCGGGAGGACAATGCTGATATTAGGCTCACTGAAAAGGGTTTTGAGTTGGGATTGGTTGATGAAGTTCGTAAGTTAGCATTTGACAGAAAGCTGGGTGCTATCGAACGGGAAAAGAGCCGATTACAGCAAACCTGGATCCGACCAGAAACGGTTAATGCCACAGTGGCAGAAGAGGTACTTGGGCAACCTCTATTGCGGGAAAGTAATTTGCTGAATCTGTTGCGTAGGCCTGAAGTTGATTATAGTGATTTGATTAGGCTATCAGGTTTGGAAACAACTCTGATATCCCGACAGGAGATTCGACAGCTCGAAATTCAGGCTCGATATAGCGGATATATTGAACGTCAGGTGGCTGAAATCGAAAGGCAGAAGAAAAATGAACATCTGGTTTTACCCTTGGACATCGACTACCAGGAGGTGAGTGGTTTGTCGTCCGAGGTGAGGCAAAAATTCATGGAGTCCCGGCCAGAGACCATGGGTCAGGCCGCGAGAATTCCAGGGGTAACCCCCGCGGCAATATCATTGTTGCTAGTGTTCCTGAAAAAAAAGCAACGGGCTGCATAATCTTTTTGAATCCCGGAGGTGGCAGCCCCAGGTGTCCATTTGATCTTGATTCTACTAACGCATGGTCACCAACTCTTCTGCGGCAGTAGGATGGATCGCTACGGTATTGTCGAAATCCTGTTTTGTTGCTCCCATTTTTATTGCTACGGCGAAACCCTGTAGTATTTCATCCGCGGCATCTCCAATGATGTGGCAGCCCACCACTTTTCCTTCATCACCCACGGTTACCAATTTAAAGAGAGTGGGTGATTTGTGATCGCTAACGGCATAACGCATATTAGTGAATCGGCTTTGGTATATCTTTACGTTATCTGGACCAAATTTCTCATTGGCCTCATCTTCGGTTAAACCAATGGTTCCAACGGGTGGATGGCTGAAGATAACGGTTGGGATGTTTTCATAATCGAGTTTGGCATTCTGTTGATTATCAAACAATCTATCGGATAACTTTCGACCTGCGGCAATGGCGACCGGCGTCAATGGGGCTCCAGGTGTGACATCACCCAAGGCATAGACACCGGTTACTGAAGTGTTCTGATATTCGTCTGTATCAATGAAGCCTTTGTCGTTAGGCCTGACATCTGTATTCCCAAGCATCAGATTTGAAATGTTGGTGTGTCTGCCGATAGCCCAAATGATCGCATCATATCCAGAGATGCTTTCTCCTTCCGCATTTTTGAACCCGTAAGAGTTATCTTTGGCCTGATAAAATTCAGTCAAAGCTACGTTTTTCATGATTTCCACGCCACTTTTTGTCATTTCCTCCATTACCAATTGATGAATAGACTGATCAAAAGAACGGAGCAATTTATCCTTTCTCAATAGCATGGTAACGTCGCTGCCGAGGCCCTGCAGCACTCCGGCTAACTCTGTCGCGATGTAGCCCGCTCCGATGATGAGGGGCTTAAGCGGCTGTTCTTCCATCTCGAAAAAACCATCGCTGGTAATCCCAAGGGACGCACCGGGAATGTTGGGAACACTCGGCTGACCACCTGTAGCAATTAAGATGTGTTCAGAGCTAAAGAGTTGTTCCCCGACTCTGATGCTATGATTTCCTGTAAATTCTCCTATCCCCTTAACCACAGTGATATTCGAGTTTGACAAATTGTCGGAATAAATCTGATTCAACCGGGCGACGTATTGGTCTCTTGAGCGTTTAATAGTAGGCCAGTGAAATTGACCTTGCTCGATGTTGAACCCATAATCCGGGGCCAGATTAAGCGTTTCGCCGAGCTGAGCTGCTGTCCACATAACTTTTTTGGGTACACAACCAACATTGACACAGGTTCCCCCAAGTCGACCAGACTCGACCAGGAGTACATCGGCTCCGTATTGCGCTGCCCGCCTGGCAGAGGCGATGCCGCCACTTCCACCGCCGATAACGATAAAATCATACTGTGTTTTCATAGGTTCAACCTGAATTGATAGACAAGAATAAATAGATGAATAAAACTGTGCAAGCGGGCAATCCGTTGATGGACTTTAGCGGATTTCCCCGTTTCCGTGACATAGAGCCCGACCATATTGTGCCTGCGGTGGATAAGGTTTTACAGGAAAACCGTGAAAAAATTAGTGAATTACTGAATGATGAGACTCCACCAACCTGGGAAAATTTCATCATGCCGATGGAAGAGTTGGATGATCGTTTGGAAAAGGTTTGGACTCCAGTCTCTCATTTGAACAGTGTCATGAATAATAAAGATATTCAGAATGCCTATCAGAGTTGTCTCGGTGATCTTTCTGAATATTCGACGGAGCTTGGTCAGAATAAAGCACTGTTTAAAAAAATCAAAATGATAGAAAAAGTGTTGTCCAATGGCGAAGTGGATGAAGTATCTACTGTCAACAGTCCGGATCATTCACTTTCTTTACGGGCCAAAAGAAAGTCAATCAAAAACGACCTCAGAGATTTTAAACTATCAGGCATTGATCTTGATACTGACAATAAGCAACGCTATAGGGAAATTGTGTCGGAGTTATCCCAATTGTCAAACCAATTTTCCCAGAATATCCAGGATTCAACAGACGATTGGAGTTTATATGTGTCAGACGAAGCAGATCTCGAGGGGTTGCCGGAGAACGTTCGGTCCATGGCTTATGATGAAGCAGAAAAAAACGACATGGAAGGGTGGCTGTTTAATTTGCAATATCCCTTTTTCCAACCCTTTATTTCCTATGCAGAGAATCGGGAGTTACGGGAAGAGATATATCGAGCATTCGCTACCCGGGCCAGCGAAATAGGACCGGGTGCAGGAAAATGGGACAATACCGAAATTATGACTTCAATTCTGAGATTGAGGGCGGAAAAGGCACAAATACTTGGTTTCCGCAATTATGCGGAGTATTCATTGGAAACCAAAATGGCCAACGATGTGATGGAGGTCGAACAGTTTTTGCTTCAATTGTCAGCGAAATCCAAGTCTTCGGCCGAAAAAGAGGTAATCGAGTTAGAACAGTTCGCAAAAGATGAGTATGGGTTTGCTGAGATATTACCCTGGGATTATTCCTGGCTTAGCGAAAAGCTACGCCAAAAGCGGTATGACTTTTCAGAAGAAGCGCTAAGGCCATTTTTTCCCTTGCCAAAGGTTATGAGCGGGATGTTTGACATCGTAAATCGGCTATTTGGTATTGAAATTCACATGGATGAAGGACCTCAATTGTGGCACGAAGACGTTCAGTTTTTTAAAGTCCTCGGTTCGAACGGTGATTTGTTTGGTCACTTTTATGTGGATCTTTTTGCGCGGCAAGCTAAACAGGGTGGAGCCTGGATGACTGACGCCATTGGACGAAGAAAAACCAATAAAGGAATTCAATTTCCGGTTGCTTTTTTGACGTGCAATTTTTCAAAGCCCACGGGCGATGGGCCTTCGTTATTAACCCATGACGAGGTCACTACATTGTTCCATGAATTCGGACATGGACTGCATCATTTATTAACGAGGGTTGAGGTGGCAGGGGTCTCGGGAATCAATGGTGTTCCCTGGGATGCGGTAGAGCTACCCAGCCAATTTCTCGAAAACTGGTGTTGGGAGCGAGAGGCACTAGATCTGATTTCAGGCCATGTGGTTACCGGGGAACCCATACCCAATGATCTGTTGGAGAAAATGCATCGAGCCCGAAATTTTCAGTCCGCAATGCAAATACAGCGCCAGGTCGAGTTTAGTTTATTTGATTTAAGGGTGCACAAGGAAGTAGAGAGTATCACTGGAGAGAGGGTGCAACATATACTCAATGATGTAAGGGATCAGGTTGCGGTAGTTGAAGCACCTGGGTTTAATCGTTTTCAACACGGCTTCGCTCATATTTTTGCCGGTGGCTATGCCGCTGGGTACTATAGTTACAAATGGGCAGAAGTGCTGTCATCGGATGCTTTCAGTCTATTTGAAGAGAATGGTATTTTTGACAAGAAAACCGGGGCTGCATTTAAGGCCTGTATCCTTGAAAAAGGTGGAAGCGAGGAGCCATCCCGGTTATTTATCAATTTTCGTGGGCGAAAACCGGATATTGCTGCTTTATTAAGGCATTCTGGTTTATCCGAAAACCCAGTGTGATTCGTGGCAAATTCGATTTGTGTGTCAGTTATTGTTATTTATCACTGGCGTGATGAGAAAGACACTCTGGCAAATTCTGGGATGGTCGTTCACTTTGGGTCCCATTTGATGTCTGATGCTGTCAAAGAGGTAGGAGTAAGTGCATGTATTTATGGGTAAGCAGCCGCAAATGGTGCAGATTTTTGGGCGTGTTTTTTGTGTTTTTGTTGAGTGGGTGTGAGGAGGACAAAAGCGAGGTTAGCAGCGGAGCGGGCAGTTCAACCGGGATTGTTAGTGATGGCGGTGCTGCCTCTGCGGCATACTCTGGAGTGTATTTCGGAGAAATGACCATCGTTATGAATGGTGACATCCTTCGAACAAGAACGATTACCAGAGACGCTACGGTCGTCATTGGTAGCGATGGAACTGGTTCATTAATTACTGATGGTGACCGGGTCAGTGGAACCATGAATGGGAGTGAGTTTGGGTTTTCCATCCATATCGTTGATGTGAAAGACCTGGTGGAATGCGAAGGGGATGCCTTGATTACCGGTCGTTTTACCGGCAATATTGGTGCTGGGTCTATTTCAGGCTCTGGCGAATGTAAACTACTGACACTTGATGAAGGGTTTACCATGACCGGTAGGTTGACTGTTTCCAGGTAGTTTCGCCCAACCGACGCATCGGCGTTGGTTATTATGAACACTTTTCTAATAGGCTATATGCCGTCGTGATTCGAACACGTCTACTCAATCTTTGAGGGGAAACGATGAAGAAAATTCTGGTTGTGAATCCAAAAGGGGGGTGCGGTAAAACAACGATCGCTACCAACCTGTCCAGTTACTACGCGCTTTGGGAGGTTCCCGTTGCATTGGTGGACTGCGATCCCCAGCATTCAAGTCTCGAATGGTTGGATCAACGGCCCTCGGATCTGAATCCAATTGTGGGCGTAGATGGCTCAAAAGGTAAATTGAACCTTAAACTGTGTCGAACGGGTTGTTGTGGATGCCCCTGCGCGGACCACTGATATCCAGACTCAAAGGCTGTTTGAAAAAACCGACGTGGTATTGGTTCCTGTGTTACCTTCCGCTATCGACATCCGAGCGATTGGCCATTTTATGGGGCAGCTTATGTTAGGTAGCATGTTAAAACACGCCCGTGTTGGGCTGGTAGCTAACCGGGTAAAGGAAAATACCATTATGTTTCAGAACCTGGAGCGGTTCCTTGAAACTCTGAATATACCCCTGGTCACTCATCTTCGGGACTCACAAAACTATATTCGGGCATCGGACGGTGGTTTTGGCGTTTTTGAAATGTCTCCCTATCAGGTAGATAAGGACATTAACCAATGGCGCCCATTGATTGAGTGGATTGAAGAAAAATAGTGTGTTATTTGAATCGTCCTGAATTATTGGATCGAATTAGCTGGCCCATGACTGATTTCATGTCCCGTTAAGGATTGGAATTCCCTTTTGGACTCCCCTTTTGTATCTGGGGTTTGAGCTCACCCGTTTTTTGTTGATGGATGATTGTCTTCTGCTTTTCGCCTTCGCTGGGTTTGCTTTTAATGGCCATATTGTTTCTTGCGACATGTGGCAAAGTAATTTCATTTCCCCTTTTAAGAATCAAAATAGCGTGATTCCTAAATATTCCCTGGCGTATTAATAACACCACTTGCATGCATACAATGCTTGGAAAAAGAGCTTTTTGAATGGTAAAGTTCGGCTACGATAATTAGACAGCAACATTAAGATAAACAGGAGAACGATAATGGGTTTACTCGATTTTGCCGCAGACATAGGCAAGAAATTATTTGGTGATGACGATGATGATCCAGGTGATAAAATTCGTGATCATATCGAAGAGGATAATCCTGGTATTGAAGGGCTAAACGTTTCGGTTGAGGACGGTGTTGCTAAGGTATCCGGGAAGGCAAAAGATCAGTCTGCCTTTGAAAAAGCGATATTAATGGCTGTGAATGTATTCGGTGTGTCCGAGGTGCAGGCAGACGAATTGGAAGCTCCCGCTGCCACTGAAGAAAAGAAAGTTGAGTTCTATGAGATTCAATCCGGCGATACGCTTTAGGCCATTGCCTCCAAATTTCTGGGCAACGGTGCGAAGTATACCGACATTTTTGAGGCGAACCGCGAAGTTATAAAAGACCCGGATCTAATCTATCCTGGGCAGAAAATTCGCATACCTGTGGAGTAACAGATGAAAACAAGAGCAGCAGTCGCCTATCAGGCGGGTAAACCATTAGAAATTGAAACTGTCGATCTTGCCGGACCCCAGCCTGGGGAGGTGATGGTTGAAATTAAAGCCACAGGCATTTGTCACACCGATGAATTTACCCGATCTGGTGCAGACCCGGAAGGGATTTTTCCAGCGATTCTCGGTCATGAGGGTGCAGGCGTTGTTGTTGAAGTGGGAGCTGGTGTGACTAGCCTCAAAAAAGGAGATCATGTAATCCCACTTTATACGCCGGAGTGCCGTCAATGCAGTTACTGCACCAGCGGTAAAACTAAACTCTGTCAGGCCATTCGCGAAACCCAGGGGCACGGTC
>JAALKB010000114.1 GCA_011088265.1 Gammaproteobacteria bacterium | reverse complement strand
CTATTTAGTGCCGCCCGAATGGAGTTTAAGCATTTGGAATATTTCTATTTTCATAATTTCATTTACGAGTCGGTGTGGAAGGACAACCATCGACGTCATACTGAGCGTTTCCCAATTCGAGATGTTTTTAACAGGTATGGTCGGGACTACAAAGTGATTTTTGTTGGAGATGCTTCCATATCTCCCTGGGAATTGGTTTATCCTGGTGGTAGCGTGGAACACAATAATTCGGAGTCCGGTGAAGTTTGGATGCAGCGGGTAATGGAAACCTATGATCGTGTAGCGTGGTTAAATCCTGTGGATCAGCAATATTGGGAATACACACAGTCCATTGGAATGGTTAGTGCGTATATAGACGATAAAATGTTTCCTCTAACATTAAAAGGTCTGGAACAGGCGACGAAGTGGTTGGCACATTAATTTTTGCGATAACCTGAATTGATCATGCTTTCACTATACGAAAATAATTCTAATATTGGGGTGATAATCTTGTTGATATAATGCTTTTTTATTGTTTGGCTTATTGATGTTTATCATTGGTATCCTCCAAATCTCGTCAGTTTTACGGTCGGTTTTACGGTCGGTTTTACGAAAGCATAGAGTACAAAAGCATAGATTATGACAGATAAAGTGGAAATAGGTGGCCTTGCTATAGATAAGGCGTTGTATGAATTGGTTGAAAGGGAAATCGCGCCGGGAACGAATGTCGACACGGATGATTTTTGGCGATCCCTGGAAAAAATTGTCTCAGAACTAGGACCGAAAAATAAAGCACTATTGCAAAAACGGGACGAATTGCAAACTCAAATTAATCAATGGCATCGAGAGAATAATGATATTTCCGATTTCAGACGCTATAAGCAATTCCTAAGCGATATTGGATATCTGCTTCCCGAGGGAGAGACCTTCGAAATCACAACCAGTAATGTTGACGAAGAAATCTCCAGGATTGCAGGACCTCAGCTGGTCGTCCCTGTGGACAATGCCCGTTATGCTCTGAATGCGGCGAATGCCCGCTGGAACAGCTTATATGATGCGTTATACGGTACAGATCTGATTCTTGAAGTTGAAGGCTGTAAGAAAACATCCAAATATAATCCTGTGCGTGGTGTACAGGTCATTAGATACGCCCGTGAGTTTCTTGATGCGGCAGTCCCCTTGGCTGTGGGTAGCCATTCCTATGCGGTTAAGTACAAAGTCAAATCCGGAAAACTGATTGTGGTGATGGGAGATGGTAGTGAAACCGAACTTGGTTGGAGAGAGTGTTTCGTTGGGTATCGGGGCGATCCGGCTTCTCCCTCACACTTACTTCTAAAGCATAACGACCTACACATTCAGATTCTGATCGGTGAGGGTTATTTTATTGGACAGGGCGACCTCGCCAATATTTATGACGTGCAACTCGAATCGGCTATTACTACCATTATGGACTGTGAAGATTCCGTGGCCGCTGTGGATGCCGAGGACAAGGTCCGTGTTTACCGAAACTGGGCTGGATTAATGAAGGGTGATCTGACAGCCAGTATTAGAAAAGGCGAAAAGGTAGTAGAAAGAACACTCAATCCAGACCTGGTCTACACTAGTCCTTCGGGAAATGAAATTACGATTCACGGACGCAGTTTGATGTTTGTCAGGAATGTGGGGATGCACATGTATACCGATGCAGTGACCTACCAGGGAGAGGAAATTCCAGAAACCTATCTGGATGCCATGGTGACGGTGTTAGCGACGATGCATGATCTCGGAGGGGAAAATAGACATTGCAATAGCCGGGAGGGCAGCGTTTATATCGTAAAACCGAAGATGCATGGTCCCGAGGAAGTTTCTGCTGCGGTAGAGTTATTCGAAAAGGTGGAGGACGTGTTGGGGTTAAAGAAAAACACGCTGAAAATTGGCATTATGGACGAAGAGCGGCGCACTACCGTTAATCTTAAAGAATGCATTCGGATAGCCAAAGAAAGGATTGTCTTTATCAATACTGGTTTTCTGGATCGAACTGGGGACGAAATTCATACTTCCATGGAGGCCGGTGCCGTTCTTCCAAAGAATGACATGAAAACCAGTCCATGGTTATTGGCATATGAAGACTGGAACGTTGATGCCGGCCTTGCGCTCTGTATGCCAGGGAGGGGGCAAATTGGTAAGGGAATGTGGGCGGCCCCAGATAATATGGCTGCCATGATGGAACAAAAAATTGCCCACCCCAGAGCAGGAGCCAATACTGCATGGGTACCTTCTCCAATTGCTGCAACCCTGCATGCCATGCATTACCATCATGTTGATGTCGTCAGCCGACAACAGGCATTGAAGGCTTGTTCTAGAGCTAGTTTGGATGACATTCTTACAATCCCGCTACTAAATGGTAGAGCGATTCACGATGGAGATTTATTCAAGGAGCTTGAGAATAATGCGCAAAGCATTCTTGGGTACGTTGTGCGGTGGATCGATCAGGGAATTGGATGCTCAAAGGTGCCGGATATTAGTGACTTTGAATTGATGGAAGATCGTGCTACCTTGAGAATCTCCAGCCAGCATATCGCCAATTGGTTGCATCATGGAGTTTGTTCAGAAGAACAGGTTTTACAGGTCTTTCAAAAAATGGCGGGCGTGGTAGATCGTCAAAACTCCAATGATCCTAACTATCGAAAGATGTCAGATGATTTGGAAAACAATATCGCCTACCAAGCTGCGCTTGATCTGGTTTTCAGGGGACGCAATGTCGGGAATGGATATACTGAGCCGGTGCTGCATGCCAGAAGGCGGGAATTCAAGGCAAGGATGAGTGGGATTATTTGATTCGGGTCGAGTGAAAATCAGGTCTGCTCCCCATGAGGAGGAATCATTTCTTATTTCTCCATTTTTCGCCGAAGAGAGCAGTGAGGTAGACACCCGTTTTTAAAAGAGATTCGTCCCGTGGATTCAAGGCTTTTCTGGTTTCAGGGTTCTCTTTCGAGATTGCTTTTGGGTTGACCTTCATCTCTCTCATTCAGGTTCCAGATAGTGTGTTGTCTTGGCCGGGGCTCGTTATCAGTTTTGTTCTTAATCGAATATTCGACTCGCACCATTGGCAGTTTTTGGTTTAAGATGTTTTGTATTTCCCGGTTACGGTTTATCATTGGTAGCAAGGTAATGAGAGAACCGAACAGTAACTACCCTAACTAACTTAAGATGACCCCGGCCATTAAGCTCGTTGAAAGCAAAAAAATAGACTTTCAGATACATCAATACGAGCATGATTCAGACGCCGATTCATACGGTGTGGAGGCCGTCCAGAAGCTCGGACAGGATGAGAATCAGGTGTTCAAGTCAAGACGTTGGTTCTAAAACTTGATAATGGTAGGTTGGTTGTTGCGATTGTGCCGGTGAGCCAAATGGTGGGTGTCAAGCAGGTAGCGAAAGCTGTTGGCGTTAAGAAAGTAACCATGGCACCCCCTGCTGAGGTTGAAAAGTCCACGGGTTATGTATTGGGCGGGGTGAGTCCATTGGGCCAGAAAAAACCACTGTTAACCGTGCTTCACGATTCCGCCATGTCCTGGCCAACGATTTTCGTTAGCGCCGGTCGAAGAGGAATCGAATTGGAAATATCACCTCAGGATTTGGCGGATCTAACTAAAGCAAAAATCACCGATATTTGCCAATCCTGATTTTTTTGTTCTGACTCATTTGTTTCAGTTTGCTAGGTCCAGCTTACCAAATCTGACTTGGAATTCTCTTTTTTTCTTCACTTTTTCAGCATTTTTTTCGCAATTCAGAAGCTGATGGTCTTTCGCACAATTCTCGCTCAAGATGGGCCTTTTCCGATTCTTGCAGGGGATCTAAATACCACCAATATTGATCAGAATACAAGCCGGGGTTATCCGTTATAATGCCGCGATCTGCAAACCTGGATGCATGACAGGATCTCAATAAATGTTCGATAAGCAACTCAGCGGGAGCAGGTATTGCAAATAATTCTGCGTTATCGAAAGCCTTATCGAGAGATAGGCGAAAGGTGCTTTTGTGTAATTGGATTCTGATTATATTAATAGTCTGGAATTCATAACAGTTCATATTTGTCTGTGCGGGTCTGAAGAGGATGAAGCGACTACCCATCCTTATAACAATATCGATTGGATCTGATTTTTGAATAATAATGTTAAGGCTGCATTTCTGGTTGTGCTCGGAATGATGTTGATTTCGTCCAATGATGCGATTATGAAAGTAGCCAGTGAGCACCTTGGTATTGGGCAGCTGCTGTTTATTCGTGGACTCCTGGCCATGGTGATTTTCTCTGCTGTAATTAAGATAAAGGGAATGTCATTGAGGCCCAGTGCCTTTATTACCCGGTGGAATAGCCTAAGAGCCTGTTTCGAATGTGCGGCGACCTTGTGCTTTATTACCGGGTTATCCCTGTTACCCATTGCCACCACTTCGACTCTAGGTTGGACTGCTCCCATATTCGTCACGATTTCGGCGGCAGTGATTCTCAAAGAGAGAGTGACGCTTATCCGATGGGTTTCGGTTTTTGTGGGTTTTCTCGGTGTTCTACTGGTGACCAATTCATTTGATGGCGAGTTTTCGAATGCCATGATATTGCCGCTGCTTGCGGCTTTATTTGTGTGCTTTCGAGATATTGTGACCCAGAAAATCGATATCAGTCTTCATTCTCTGTATATCACTTATGTCTCTCTCGTTCTGGTGACGTTGGTGGGGGGAGGGATTGCGAGTTTCCACTGGCAGCCCATTGATTTGATTGATATCGGCTGGCTTTCTTTGAGTGCTCTGCTATTGGGTCTTGGTTTTTTTGCTCAGGTGACTGCTTTGCGCTTAGGAGAACTTTCTTTTATCGCGCCTTTTTCTTTTGTCGGGATACTCGTTTCTGTTGTTTACGGGTATCTGATTTGGGATGAGTTCCCCACTATCATGATGTTCGCCGGTATTGGGTTAATTATCGGAGCCGGTATCTATGCCATGTCTTCCCAATCCTCCTCTTCTCAGTCCTCCTCTTCCGGTCCGGTATCCCCTGAGGCCTGATCCTTTCGGGTCTTTGAGATACACATATTTTTCCATGGAGAAGCCAGGTAAGCGCAGTTGATAAAAGGGCTGCTATTCAGGCTCTCTGTACGAGGTTGGTCATTCCTGGTTATCATCCCTATCTATCATCTTAGGGTCGGTGCGATGGATTCAGCTTCCCTATCGGGATAGCTCACTGCTTGAAAATCATCACGTTCAGTCAAGCAATGTTCTGCCCAATTTTCCGGCATCAAATCTGACCACGTCCTGAACAGGTAAGCCAGTTTCCTGTTCAAGTTCGGCGATTTCTTTGATTGCGTCTGCTTCACTTAACGTAGAGGTGTTTAGTGCAATACCCACGGTCTTCGCCTTCGTTAAAGAACCGCAAGCCGTGGCCAATGCTTCGTTGAGAGCAATAAATTCGCCAATGGGAGGAACCTTGATGTATTCTGGTTTCCTTAGTTTTGTCATCCCGGCTCTATGACACATGATCAGATGGGTGGCGCAACTACCGCGCATGAGAGACAAGGTGGCGCTACTACCGGGATGAAGTAATGATCCTTGCCCTTCCACGAAGACAATATCACTGTCAGCTGTTTCCATGACCATGGTTTCAACTGCTCCACAAGCATGATCAACTTTAAAAGCATCAAGGGGAATTCCCTTGCCGGTGATAGTGATGCCAATTTGCCCGGTGGCAAGAAAACGGGTACTGATACCCTGCTCCTTGATCCAGCTGTAAACCTCGAGGCCTGCGGTCATCTTGCCGATTGCCATATCTGTACCTACTAACAGTACGCGCTTGTTGTCCAGGTTCGCGGCCTGGGCACTGGCAATTTTTGGAATAAAGGAAGGTTTTCTGACATCCCATATCCATTGATTTGGGCCAAGGGATTGACCGAAGCGATCATTTAGTTTGTCGTGCAAGCCGTTGACGATGCACATGCCGTTTTCAATTGCCTGAGATAGGGGAGCGTTCCATTCCTCCGGGACACGCCCACCAGACGGCGCCGTCCCCAATACCAATACCGTTGCTCCCAGTTCCAGTGCCTGGGAGATGGAGCCAACGACGGGGTAGTCAAAAGGTAGTTCAGTGGCTTCATTAACCTTCTTTCCCCTATGAACACTGTCGATGACACAGACGACGGGGTTTTGACTGTAACGCATGACGCCAAATCCCATTTTCCCG
Organism: Gammaproteobacteria bacterium; assembly: GCA_011088265.1. GTDB lineage: Bacteria > Pseudomonadota > Gammaproteobacteria > Arenicellales > Poriferihabitantaceae > WLWV01. The sequence goes on along the minus strand of JAALKB010000114.1, from coordinate 5,969 downwards.
TAGTCGCTGTCCAGATTTTTATCCATGTAAATGGCAATTTTTTGATTTTTTTGTAACATATTTCTATCCGGTAATTTGAGCGCCATGTCCGGGTAAATCGTTAGGAGTAATGACGCCATCAATAAGTTGTGCGCCGCTGCATGGGTCGGGTTTCAGGTTTAGCTGGGAGTCCAGGTCGATATGATCCAAAAGTGCGGTGATCGCTGCCGCTGCTGAAATTGACATGGATGATTCTCCCATGCAGCCGATCATGGTTTTCAAACCAAAAGCTCTGGCTACGGCGGTGATGCGAAGGGCTTCAGTGATTCCGCCGCATTTCATCAGTTTCATGTTAACGCCATCGACTGTGTGTGCCCATTTCGGAATATCGCCGGAAAAACGACATGATTCGTCCAGGTAGATCGGTAAGGGACGGTTTTTGTAAATGGCGGGAAGTTCTGACTCCTGTCCTTCCTTGAGGGGCTGTTCTACGTAATCTGTGTTTCGTTCAGATAACCACTTCATCATGAAAATAGCCTGATCGGTACTCCATCCTCCGTTGGCATCTACCCGGAGTTTGACATCATGACCCCTGGTACTCTCCACTACCTGTTGGAACATCGCCTGGTCCGCTTCGATGCCTTCAGGGGATCCCAGTTTTATTTTTAGTGACTTTATTCCGGTTCCATTTAACAACAATGGTACTCGCTCGGCCACTACTTCCGGTGGGTTTATACCGATGGTCACCGATGTTGGTACCGTAGGTTTGCCAAGCCCTAATAGTCGGTGCAATGGGAGGTTGGCTTTCTTACCTAACCAATCCCAAAGTGCGATATCCAAAGCCGCCTGGGCGCAGGCAGGAAGTTGTTGTTCGCGGCCAAGATCATATATCTCATGGATGGAGAGATTAGCGAACTCGGGTTGGAAAAATTGACTCAATGCCTGCTGTGCTTCTTCGGCGGTTCTGGCGCCTTCTGTTTTTCCTGGAGAAAGCTCTCCCCAGCCGGTGAAGCCCTGATGTTGGATGGAAACGAACAGATTATCCGACCCTGTGCTCACGCCACGGCTTATTGCCAACGGAAATCGTTTGTTTAACCTGAGTATCTGAAAGCCAATTTCCACTTATTTATCCTCTGGGTTGGGCGTGCCTTTGATTAGGTATGCCCCTGTTTGGGTAGTTTGAACCGCCTATTTAATGTCGCTAATCGTTTACCCGGCTACGGATGATTATTCTGACCTGCCTGTAAGGACGTAACGGCAACAAGTTTGACAATATCGTCAACACTGCAACCCCGGGATAGATCATTGACTGGACTCGCCAGTCCCTGAAGTATGGGGCCGATCGCATCAACTCCCCCAAGGCGTTGGGCGATTTTGTAACCGATGTTGCCCGATTGCAAGTCTGGGAAGATGAAAACATTGGCTGGAGCAGTAGCCTTTATGTCTGGTGCTTTACTCTTCAATACCTCGGGCAATACGGCGGCATCGAATTGCACTTCAACCATCAAATTCATGTCCGGATCCTCTGACTGAATAATGTCTCCGGCTTGCTTGACCTTATCGACATTAGGATGAGACGCGCTTCCCGCGGTGGAAAATGACAGCAATGCCACGGTAGGGGAAATACCCAGCAATTCCCGAGCACTTTTAGCGGATTGAATCGCAATTTGTGCCAGTTGCTGGGCATTGGGTTCGATCACCAAACCACAGTCTGCGAAGAGGGCTGCTCCCTGGATAGCCTGGTGAGGAAGGTTGTGTTGCATTAGAAAAAAGCTGGAAACCATGGAGCTACCGGCGCTCATTCCAACCACCTGTAAGGCTGCCCGAACAACGTCAGATGTGGAGTGAGCAGCTCCGGCTACGCAACCATCAGCGTCGCCGGATTTAACCATGCAAGCGGCATGAATTAGAGGAGAGTGAATAAGTTCGCTGGCCGTTTCCCTGGTCATGCCTTTATGTTTTCTGGCCTCCATCAGCGTGCTGATGTATTTGTCCATATCTGGACTCTGCTCGATGTCAACAATGTCAATCTGCTGAATCTCAATGCCATTGTCTTCTGCCAGATGTCGGATTTGGTCTGGCTTCCCGGTGAGTATAGGCTCGGCGATACCTCGACTTTTAATAACCTGGGCTGCCTGCAAAATGCGAACATCATTCGTTTCTGGCAAGACAATTTTTTTACTATCAGCCGTTGCTTGTTGAATGATGGATTCCATGGTGTTCATGATGGATCGGTAGTATTTGTTCGTTGGAGATTAGGGCATCTGTCTGGGTTTTTAGCCAGATAAAATTCCGGGAGTACCGCCTCGATGAAGTTTAAGACGCATAGGAAGTGGAATTATATCTGATGAAAGAAACTAAATAACGATTTTCCAGAACCTGAATGAAGTCACTCGAATACGCTTTTCTCTACTGCATGTTAGCTCGTGTTCCGAGTACTGATTATCCTAAGAGGAATCCTCTAGAGGAATTGCATTGAGTCGTGCTTACGGGGTAGGTGGCGATGTGGCACAGATAATTCTCGCAATCTCACTTGGGCAAGAAAAAGCCGCACTCGAAAATCGAGTGCGGCTGTACAGTGCTTACAGCTCTTATCTGTTTTATTATACGTAATCTTTGTATTTCGCCAGATGACGAATAGGTTTGGACAAGGCGTCACGTCGGAAAGGATCGCCAAGTTCACGAGTACACATGATCTCGATAACTGTGGTTTTACCTTCGTTCATCTGCATATCGATGGCTTTCTTGAGCGCTGGACCAACGTCTTCCAGTTTGTCTACTACGATGCCTTCGGTTCCCATGGATTTACCAATCTCAGCGAAACTGGTGTTATCAAGTTCGCCAGCAACGAAGCGTCGACCGTAGAAATCAACCTGATTTTTCTTTTCGGCACCCCATTGGCGATTGTGGAAGACCACACCGGTAACAGGGATGTTATGTCTGACAGAAGTCATAATTTCAGACATGCTCATTGCCCACGCTCCATCACCGGAATAAGCAACAGCTGGGCGATCAGGAGATGCACATTTCGCCCCGATCATGGTAGGTAACGCATAACCACAATTACCAAAGCTCATTGGAGCAAGGAAACTACGGTTTCGATCGAAACGCAAATAGCTGTTTGCAATGGCGTTGATATTACCAATATCCGTTGAAACCATGACATCTGCAGGCATGGCTTTTTCGAGCTCGCGAAGTACCTGGCGAGGATGCAGCCAGTTTCCTTCTTCCTCTGCCTGTTCCTTGATCATATCAAGGCTGAAATCATCTTTCTCATGAATCCATTCGGTAAGTTCTTTTTCCCAGGCTTCTTTTTCTTCAGCAATGATTGCAGAACGTTCGTTACTGTTCTCCTCACAAGCCAAAGTTTTGCCCTCCAATCGAGAAAGTAATGCTTTTGCTGATGCACCAGCGTCGCCACAAATACCCACGGAGATCTTCTTAACTAAACCGAGCATTTTGTGATCGGCGTCAATTTGGATTATTTTGGCGTCCTTTGGCCAGTAGTCGATGCCGTATTGCGGAAGTGTACCGAAAGGACCCAAACGTGAGCCCAGCGCCACGATAACATCTGCTTTGCTCATGAGACTCATTGCGGCTTTAGAACCCTGATATCCCAAAGGGCCCGTCCAGAGACGATGGCTTGCGGGGAAAGAGTCATTGTGAAGATAACCATTCGCAACCGGTGCATTTAGACGCTCGGCCAAAGCCACACAGTCTTCAACAGCATCTGCCATGACAACACCGCCGCCGGAAAGGATAACGGGAAATTTCGCCTCTTCCAGCATCTTTGTTGCTTCGGCCAATGTGCTTTCGCCGCCGGGGCCACGATCAAGTCTCATTGGCTGTGGGATTTCCACGTCGATATCACCGTAGAAATAATCACGAGGAATATTCAACTGGGTTGGGCCAATCTCAGACATCGCACGATCAAAACATCTGCCGGTGAATTCCGCCATACGATTTGGATTGTTAACGTGTCCCTGGTATTTTACGAATTCCTGGAACATTGGAAGCTGATTGGCTTCCTGGAAGCCACCAAGACCCATTCCCATGGTGCCGGTTTCTGGAGTAATGATAACCACGGGAGAGTGAGCCCAGTAAGCTGCTGCAATGGCAGTAACACAGTTCGAGATGCCGGGGCCGTTTTGGCCGATGCAAACACCGTGTCGGCCACTAACCCGGGCATACCCATCGGCCATGTGAGCAGCACCCTGCTCGTGAACCACTGGAATAAGACGGATACCCGCTGGAGCGAAGATATCCATCGCGTCCATGAAAGCGGATCCCATGATGCCGAAAATTTCGGTTACATTATTCGCAACCAGCGTTTCGACGAATGCTTCACTTGGAGTCATTCTAGTCATTTTGTTTCCTCAAGAATCAAATTTGGAAGGGAGAACCTAAAGCGGGACGAAAAATCCCGTTTTAGATAGAAAAAACTCGGCGATTATACAGCAGACGACTCATATATATCACTCAACCGTAAAGGTTTTCGCTATACAATCTCCGATAAATCCGAGAATTAAGACAATGCGGTAATCGGATCGACGTAGTCATAGCCAAGATCTTCCGCAACTTCGCGGTAGGTGATCCTGCCGGCATGTACATTCAGACCATTACGTAAATGCTCGTCATCCAATAACGCCTGTTTTGTACCTTTGTTTGCCAGTTGAACTGCAAATGGTAAAGTCACGTTATTTAGCGCGTAGGTGGAAGTACGAGGTACGCCACCTGGCATGTTCGCAACGCAATAGTGAACCACTCCGTCAACCACATAGGTCGGATCTGCGTGAGTGGTAGCTTTTGATGTTTCACAGCAGCCCCCTTGATCGATCGCGACGTCGACAATAACTGCGCCTTTTTTCATGTCCCTGACCATATCGGCAGTTACCAGTTTGGGTGCTTCAGCCCCAGGGATGAGTACGCCACCGATCACTAGATCAGCCTCAAGCACATGGCGTTCAAGGGCATCCACTGTTGAGAACACAGAGTTGGTGCTACGCCCGAATTGTGTCCAATGCCTTTCTATGGCATTGGCATTGTTATCGAGGACCCACACATCTGCGCCCATGCCGACGGCAATATGAGCGGCATGAGTACCCACCACACCAGAACCAAGAATAACGACCTTCGCCGGGTCAACCCCAGGAACACCGCCGAGCAACATACCAAGTCCACCGTTTGGTTGTTCCAGGCAGTGTGCTCCGGCATGGATTGCCATTCGTCCGGCTACTTTTGACATGGGTGCTAACAACGGCAGTCCACCGAAAGGAGATGTGACAGTTTCATAGGCAATGCAGGTTGCGCCGCTGGCAACCAGATCTTTGGTTTGTTCAGGGTCTGGCGCAAGGTGAAGATAAGTGTAAAGAAGTTGGCCTTCGCGCAACATAGCACGTTCAACAGCCTGAGGTTCTTTCACTTTTACGATCATATCTGCTTTGGCAAAAATCTCTTCCGCAGTATCCACGACGGTTGCACCAACAGCCTGATACTGACTATCGTCAGCGCCAATTCCGGCCCCGGCATTGGTTTCGACCATGACGCTGTGACCGTGCTTCACCATTTCACGAACACTGGGGGGCGACATGCCAACGCGGTATTCATGGTTCTTAATCTCTTTAGGTACACCTACTAGCATTTGTGTGTCTCCACGTTTATTAGGTATTGAAATGGGTTCAGTAGGGTTCTGATGGCAAATCCAGACCCAAAAATCCGTGGCGGGAAAATAGAGATTCCTGTCAATCAAGACTAGTACCAGACTAATGCGGTAGCCAGGTCCAATTCTATCAGGAAGCCGTTATAGCGATAGGTGGGTGTTAGGGTTGATGGGTGGCGAAAATAAGTATTGGGCTTACCCAGAGGGCTTATCGAATTTCGGTTTTATAGCTAAATCGAAGTCGGAAGAGCGTCGGGACGGGGAAGAGGGTGGGCCGAAGGGGAGGAGGGGGGGGGGGGGGGGGGGGGGGGGGGGGGGGGGGGGGGGGGGG
>JAALKB010000113.1 GCA_011088265.1 Gammaproteobacteria bacterium | reverse complement strand
GCGCACAATGCAGATGAACCAAACCCAGTTGTCCACCTTTTTCCCGAAACAACACTAAATCCTCGCCCATGATCCGAATTCGGTATGGGAGATCGCCGATCTGATCCGTCATTGCAACTGGAAACCAGTAACGCCGCAAATAATTGCCACACGGTGTTCCCGGACCAACCTCGGTTAACTCAGGGTCCGGTTTTTCATTCCAGACAAACTGCCGCTCATAGCCTCGAAAGTTTCCCTCTGGAATCTTGAATGGATCGGTCATTTAGTATCCCTCAATAAAACAATGGGCTTAATCAAACAACGGGAAACGGGTCGGTACAAGGTGCACAACCTACCCACACAGACTTCACTTGCATAAAATCTTTCACTGCATTTGGCCCGAGCTCACGACCATACCCCGATAGTTTAAAGCCCCCGATGGGTGAACCGGGGTCGACACTTCGATAGTGGTTAATGTAAACCGTACCAGCATGAATTTGTTCGGCCAATCTTTCTGCACGATCGACGTCGTTGCTCCAAATTCCGGCAGCCAACCCATAGTTGCTGTCATTCGCGAGTCGCACCGCCTCTTCTTCATGACTAAAGCGGGTGATTGCCAATACTGGCCCAAATACTTCCTCATGCCACAAATTCATGTCGGTGGTCACCCCGGTAAAAACCGTTGGTTGTACATAAAACCCATTGGGGCATTCTTCAGGATACTGTTGTTGTCCACCGCAAACACAGGTCGCCCCTTGTACTTTCGCCTCATCAATCATCTCTAGCACTTTTTGTAAATGCGCTTGATTTGCTAACGGTGCGATCTCGGTTTCAAGCTTAAGTGGATCACCGGCCTTAAGTCGATTGGCTCGTTCAACAATCTTTGAAACGACTTGTGGGTAAACGCTGTCTTCGACAATCAGTCGGGACCCAGCCACACAAGTCTGACCGTTGGACAGAAATATCCCGGAAATTATGCCATTAAGGGCATTATCAATATCCGCATCACCAAAGACAATTTGTGGCGATTTTCCGCCTAACTCCAGGGTTGTCGGAATCACTCCGGATGCTGCTGCTGTGGCCACTTTACGCCCACCATTTTCAGACCCGGTAAACGTGACTTTGCGTATTAGTGGGTGCCTGACCAATGATTCTCCCGCCTCATGCCCATATCCGGTAATCACATTAAGCACCCCCTGGGGCAGGGTCGAATCTTGACTCAACCTCGCGAATTCAAGGGTTGAAGACGACGCGTGTTCTGAAGGTTTAATGACAACGGTATTGCCTGCGGCAAGTGCCGGGGCAATTTTCCAGACCAGAATCATTAAAGGTGAATTCCATGGTGTGATAACCCCGACGACACCATATGGAATAAAGTGGGCGGTGTTGCGGATTCCTGGAATCTGGTTATCCAACGGTTCTGGTTCAAGCTTAAGCAATTGCTCAGCAAAATACCGATACCAGGTGTGTAAGCCTGCGAACTGCGCGTTAACCTCGGTTATTCGTTTGCCATTGTCACGAATTTCACTTTCAACCAGCTCGGGCCAGCGATGCTCAAGCACATCAGCCAAAGAGATCAAACAGTTCGCGCGTTGCTCCCTGGACATCCGAGGCCATGGGCCGTCAACAAATGCGCGTTGGGCAGCACTTACTGCGAGGTCGACATCTTCATCGCTGCCCTGTGCAATCCTCGTCCAGCTGACGCCCTGCGCTGGGTCAATTGAGTCGATATATCGATCTTTGCCTGGTTGTACCCAATTGCCGTTAATAAAGTGATCTCGTTTCTTCATACCCCGTTTTTTCATATTATGGGCGTCATATTATAGATCCCGAATCTGGCAGTGCTCCGCGATAATGGCAATCAAATCTCCCCTTTCCAACATTCCGCGATTGGAAACAGCTAAAACAGTCCCGCAACGACCAAACACTAGCGGCAGGGACGGACGTTCTGGCTCATGGATAAAATGTATCCACCCGGCGGACTGTCCTTTTTCTACTTTATCACCAACTTTGAACTTTCGGTCAAACAAGCCCGATGCCGGGGCGATAAAAGTTTCCTTCACCGCAAGAGGAGTTATCCGGGGCGTCGGAATGTCACCGTGCTTTGGGAGAATCTCTAGATGGGACAGGCATCGTCTGATCGCTGCTTCAGCAAAATCCGTCTCGTCGGGATTACAACTTCCTCCCCCTCCCAGTTCCGCAGCGATCATGGGTACTTTTTGTCTTGCTGCTGCTGCGTTCAGGGAACGATCATCATTTCCTGGACCAGCCACCCATAAATAAGGTGCTGCAAATGCTTTAACGAGAGCCAGGTTTGCGGACCCTGATGGCGACTCCGGGTCAACATCAGCCAGAGCGCATGTCACAAAAACTGACGCTTTTCCACCACTGTGTAAATCGATAGCAGCATCACACTGGGGCAATAGCTCAGCCTCAACGTAATGAGCGATCATTTGCACTGGACTACCGTCTGGGTCTCCTGGGAATGCGCGATTCATATTTAGACCATCTATCGATGAAACACGACTGGACTCGGCGATGGCTGGAGCATTGAGTGCGGGAATAATGATAATGCGTCCGTTGATATGGGTGATGTCCAAATCATTCAATAAGCGCATCAATGCGGCAGGGCCTTCGAATTCATCCCCATGCACTCCACCTGTTATCAGTAGAGTCGGCCCCTCGCCGCGGGACAAGCTGGCGATTGGGGTAAGGTAGTAACCGCCAGGAACGTGATTATCCGACCACCTGGCTCTCAAGTCTCCAATTTGACGCCCCTTATGGCTCAGGTCAATGCTGATCTGAACCCGGCTAGTCGATAGCTGGTCAACCGTCATTTTGATAACCCCATGAGTTTCATTTTAATCAAAAAATACTGGCGATCTCGCTTTAGTCAAATTGGATACCAAAGTTTCTTAGCCTGGGCCAACACTGAGAAACAGAAAATCATTACACGAACCACCGTCCTGTCACACCTTTGCAACGGCGATGATATAAACGATATTCCGTGTGATATGATAGCGGAAAGACTTTGGATGCACTACCGTTTACTCGTCTGATTACTAATATATGGCGTTAAAACCTAAACCCGGAATACACCAGATCAAGGCACATATGGTGACCAATGATCCGGGCTGTTTCCCCCCTCCCCGGGTGCTGCTGAATTCGAATGAGAGCGCATTCGGCCCAGGCCAATCTGCGATTGAAGCGGCTAAAGCAGCGTCATCGGACTTGTTCCGCTACCTAGAAAACCCGGCATCTCTTTTAGCGCCAGCTTTGGGTAAACGCTATAATCTGGAAGTGAGTCAAATCACCGTGGGTAATGGTTCAGATGATTTGCTTGCCCGGCTTGCCCGCGTGTATCTTGGGCCCGGGGATGAAATGATTCGAAGCTGCAATGGTTACCTGAAAACCCCGAATTATGCTTTTGCGAATAATGCAATCCCTGTCTCTGTGGATGACATCGGATTTACCACTTCAGTGGATGCGATTCTCGCGGCTGTATCCGATCAAACCCGAATGGTTTATGTAGCTAACCCGGAAAATCCCGCGGGAACGTACATTTCCGGTGCACAGATGCGTAGGTTACATCAAGGATTACCCAATGATGTCATCCTTGTGCTTGACTGTGCTTATGAGGAGTACGTCGATGCCGACGACTACGAAGCCGGTCATATTCTGGCCCAGGAAACCAGTAATGTCGTAGTGACGCACACATTCTCGAAAATTTATGGCCTTGCCGGCGCCCGGGTTGGGTGGATGTATGCAAGTGAAGAAATTATCGACATGGTAAGTCGAATTGGACTGACTTTTCCATTGGCCACATCGTCCCTGGCTGCCGCGCTGGCAGCGCTTGCCGACGAGAACCACACTAAACAGGTTTACGACATCAATCGAAGGTTAAGGATTGAATTTACTGAGCAGATGGAATCATTGGGTTTAACAGTTTATCCAAGCCAAACTAATTTTGTTCTCGTGGAATTTGAACCTGGCCCGTATTGTGCCGCGCACTGCTCAGCGTATTTAAGCCGCAAGGGTATCTCGGTTCGACGGTTTGCCTCACCAGCCTATGAGAACTGTATTCGCGTAACCATCGGAATCGAATCTGACATGAGCCGGGTGAAAAACGCGATCGCAGCATTTTTAACCCACTGACCATGAATATTAATTCCGATAGTGCGGCTATCAGGTATCCCTCTGGATCGGCAATTATTGATCAGCTCAAAAAGGCCGAAGTTCAATTCATCGTTTCAGTGCCCGATATCGTCACCAGCAATGGATTGTTATGGCCCATTTCAGAAGACCCGGATTTCAAATTAGTTCGAGTGTGCAAGGAGGATGAAGGTGTTTCCATTTGCGGTGCAATGTCCTATAACAACACGCGTGCTTTGTTATTAATGCAGCAAACCGGTCTCATGGACTCACTCAATGCTATCCGCGCCATTGGTATGGACTATCAGCTTCCTGTTTGTATGATGGTTGGTTTGCAAGGTAAAGAACCTGAACGCGCTGCGGTTGATTCTGACTCTTATGGTGTGAACATCATAGAACCCGTCTTACAGGCTATGCAAATCTCGTACAAGGTTATTGAGCAACCGGAGGATGTAGACACGATTGCAGACGAACTGAGTCATGCGTATCAGACGTCATCAACAGTGATACTTATCCTCGGTAGAGAGCCAACCAAATGAGACGAGACCTGGCACTCCACGTATTGAAAGACTGTATCGGCGACGAGATTGTTGTTGCCGTTTATCAAACCCTGTTTGATTGGATGGCCATTAACCCCAGGGATCTAAACTACGTCGCTACAGGTGCAATGGGACAGGCTTCTTCACATGGTTTGGGTTTGGCATTGGCCAATCCCCAGCGGCAAGTGATTGTGTTTGATGGGGACGGTAGTTTGTTGATGAATCTCGGATCTTTGGTTTCTATTGCCAACGCTGCCCCCGAAAATTTTCATCATTTGGTTTTTGAAAATGGTACTTATGAAGTGAACGGAGCGCATCCTATCCCTGGACAGGGTCGGGTCGATTTCGCTGGTATGGCCGAGGCAGCGGGATACAGAACGGTTGAAACCTTCACTGACTTAAACGAATTTACCCTATCAGCAAAGCAATTTCTGCAATCACCCGGACCCGCATTTGCGGTATTAAAAATTGAGCCCGGTGAACCATACCCCCGGGACTACGGTTATATTCACAGTGCTGATGCCAGGCAACGATTTCGAAAAGCCCTGCAATTCGCAAACAGCTAGCTCACCCATCCCGCAAAGGCGAATCGGGTAAAGTTAAGAATCGGGGTTTCTAGCTCACAGATTATCCATTGAAACGACACTATTGTTTCTCATCGGTGTTTTCCGGGAATGCCCCGGATTGAATGGGCTAGACATAGTGTTTAGCATGAGGAGGCAATCGTCAGTGAATGGATTGTTTTTCGGCGTCAATCAATACACTCAGCTTTCTTCTGAATTTTCTCGCACCGATATCCAGTCTCAGGTCAAGATTGGGGCGTCGTTTCTCAGACATGCCGGCATCCACCGCCTCCAGAATAACTCGATCTTCCTCGAAAGCAGTGCGGGCACCCTCATTCAACTTTTGTCGAACGAATTCGTCGCTGGTATTCGTGTTGTAATGTTGAAACCAGTGATAACGTGTGGAATGTGCATCAATGGGCGTAATGAAGTGGTATGACCGCATGCGGTAGCTATCTTCAGGCAAGTTTTCATCACTGTTGCCGCCAAAGCCGGTTCGAACATACGTGCTCATATTGATTGCAACCGATGGCATAACCGCCTCATAGTATTGCAGACGATCAACTTTGCCGCTAAAAGGTAACAACTCGGCGTAGTAGGGGGGAGGATCAATACTGTTTATCCACCGTGAGACCACTACCCCAGCCTCCGTATTCTCAATGACTAAAGGCACGTCTTCGGTGCCGTCAGAGGCAAAGGACGTTTTATGTACCCAGGCGACGTGGGAAGGATCAAGTAAATTATCAAGCAAATAAAGATAGTGGCATCGGCACTCCAACATACCGCCTTCGGTCAGCCCCCAATCAGGATTGTCATAATCTTTAATATCGAGAATTTTCGTTTCGTCAGCCAGCGTTGGATTGCCCATCCAAATCCAGATCAGACCGTATTTTTCAACCACTGGATAACTACGGACAAAGGCGTTATCTGGAATGATGCCCTGAGTGGGTGCGTTAACACATTGGCCAAGTGCATCGAAGGTCAAGCCGTGATAACCGCATTGAATGGCACCTCCGACAAGTTTCCCCATGGACAGCGGTAACTTGCGATGGGGACAAGCATTTTCTAACGCAACGGCTTTACCAGTGTTATCCCGATAGAGTACCAACTTTTCACCCATCAGAGTTAATGGTAAAAGTGTGTCGTTGATAATCTCGCCACTCTGCACAGCGACATACCAGGCATTTTGCAGAAACTCTGCATCTGGATTGATATACTTTATTGCGTAACGCGACATCTTCATTCTCTTAACATTATTTCATTGATATTGATTGAATCTATCAATGGTCCAAACCTTATGGCGAATTTTAGCCGTGATCAGCTCGAAGTTGATTGCCCTACAATGTACCACGCACTATGGCCTGGAAGGCATCGATGGATAAGACTTGTAAACTGTAATGTTGGTTAGAGCCAAACCCACTGAAACCCGGCTATCATTATATAATATCAATTAATCCTGCAATCGGTTATTGTTGACAAAGCCATATATCTTGTTCACACTTAAATAACAAATTTGAAGAAAAATGGAGATTGCTTCAGATTATATGCCCTGGCCGAGAGAAAGTATGTCTGAGGAGTCTTCCAATACCGTCAGCAAATCTTCGCTGCGTGATCCTGATCGCCGTCAGCGCCCCCATGACAAATTCGATCCGGTTAGAAGTATAAAAACCGTTGGTCAAATTGGTTGGGCGATACTTACGCTTGCCGTGGCTGGCTGGTTGATTTGGCGTGGTGCAATGGCAATGGAATACAATTGGCAGTGGTATCGTGTTGAACCGTTTTTCTATCGTGTCGTTGATGGAGAGTTTATTTGGGGTCCACTGTATAAGGGACTGATTGTCACACTACAGCTTGCATCAATCAGTGGAGTTCTGGCAATTATTATCGGTTTCATTACTGCTTTTGCGCGACTTTCCCAGTCCAGAGCCGGGGGCTTGATCGCCACAGTTTATCTGGAGGCTATTCGCAATACGCCCCTAATAGTGCAACTGTTCCTGTTTTACTTTGTACTTGCTCCGATTCTTGGTATTGACCGTTTTTGGGCGGGTATACTTTGTCTCGCATTTTTTGAAGGCTCATTTGCCTCCGAGATTATTCGTGGCGGTATTCAGGGTGTCGATCATGGCCAATTTGAAGCCGGTGATGCAATCGGACTAACCCCCTGGAATAAATATTTCTACATCATCATTCCGCAATCAATGCCACTGATTCTGCCGCCACTAACTGGTTTACTGATATCCTTGATCAAACATTCCGCTATCGTCAGTGTTATTGCGGTAGCGGAATTGACCACCACCGGCTTGAATTTGATCTCAGACACCTTCATGGCGTTTGAGATTTGGTTCATTATCGCTGGTATCTACTTGGCGCTGACCATTACATTGTCGGTCTGTGTTGGCCAATTGGAAAAGAAGATGAGCATTCAAAAGCGATAACACCTGTTTCTCTATACCACCCATCCTAAGGAGGATTACTCATGATTATAAAATATCTGAAACGCTTTTTACTCGTAGCTTTGCTGATGACATCCTGGACCGCCTCGGCGGATTTACTCAGCGACATCCAAAAACGCGGCACACTCCAGGTCGGTATGTCAACGTTCGTGCCTTGGGCCATGCGTGATACAGAAGGCAATCTCATGGGATTTGAAATTGATGTCGCCACCAAGGTCGCTGAAGATATGGGCGTTGAGGTTGAATTTGTCCCTACCGCTTGGAGTGGAATTATTCCAGCATTAATTGCCAAGAAGTTCGATATCATTATCGGCGGTATGTCGATTACCCCCCAGCGTAACCTGACGGTCAATTTTACAACACCATATGCTCATTCAGGCCAACAAATGGCAGCGAGCACTCAACTCGCCGGGGATTTCAATAAGCGGGAACAATTCAATTCGTCTGACGTTACTATCGCGTGTCGCAGAGGAGCCACTCCTTGTAAAGCGGCTGCAAAATTGTTTCCTAAAGCCAGCGTACGGCGGTTTGACGATGACGCCCAAGCATTTCAGGAAGTGGTTAATGGCAATGCCCATGCAATGATCTCAAGCGCACCGAAGCCACGTTTTTGGTCTGATGCCCATCCGGACAAAGTATTTCTCCCTTTTGGTAGTGAAAATCTAACCCGTGGTGATGAAGCATTTGCTATGCGCAAGGGTGACCATGATGCGATGAATTTCTTCAGCAACTGGATTACTGTGAATACCAGCAGTGGCTGGATTAAAAGTCGTCACGACTATTGGTTCCAGGATCAATCGGCATGGAAAGACATGGTTGCTCCCAAGTGATCCAAGGGAAACCGTATCCAAACAACTGGTATCTTAATTGATATTGTCGCACAAGGACCGATCAGGCTGGAAACAGGATAAGTCTGTTTCCAGCTTGTTTGCCTTCAATTATTAATGGATCGGAATTCACCCCCCGTCGCTGCCAAAGGGCGTTTTACCCTATTGGACTATTTGCTATTCGGCATTGTAATCGCTTTTGTGTTTTACGCCGTTTATAGGGTCAACGATGTATTGGTTTACCAGTGGAATTGGGAGCGGGTATTGGGGTTTTTAGTCAAATATGACGAAGAGTCCCAGTCTTGGGTATCCAACTTATTACTCCAGGGTTTGGCCACCACATTACGTTTGGCTATCTGGGCCACTCTTTTTGCCACCCTGGTTGGTGTTGTTATGGGTTATTGGCGAACTTGTCAAAATCTGACGCTACGTATAATAGCGCGGTGTTACGTTGAACTCATTCGCAATATGCCCCCTGTTGTGTTCATATTTATTTTTTACTTTTTTGTATCGAGTCAAATATTTCCGGCGATGGGAATAGATTCAATAGACACTCAGGGGGAGTTTGCTCAAAGCGAGGTGTTTTATTTCCTGTTCGGTAATCCAGCTTTATTTTCAAACTTTCTGGCTGGGATGATTTGTCTGGCATTGTTTGAAGGTGCATACATCACCGAAATTGTTCGTGCCGGAATTCAGTCAACCCCCACTGGTCAATGGGAGGCGGCAAGAGCGATCGGCTTGTCACACTTTAATGCTCTGCGTGACGTTGTCATTCCCCAGGCAATTCGAAAAATATTGCCGCCATTGGCAGGTCAATTTATTACCTTAATTAAGGATTCAGCGATCATTTCTCTTATTTCCATTCAGGAACTCACTTTCATTGCCACCGAAGTTGCTGCCAGTACTACCAGAGTGTTCGAAACCTGGATATTGGTAGGACTTATGTATTTTGGACTTTGTTACAGCTTTGCCGTGTTGTTCGCTTATCTTGAGAAACGCGCAAAACGAAGCGATCGGTAATGAGGAAACTTTGATGCCAGACGTTAATTCCGACTTAATGACCCCGATATCGACAACGCCATTGGTCGAAATTTCCGGGTTGTGTAAATGGTATGGAAAATTTAGCGCGCTGTTCGATATTAACCTTAACGTATCCAGAGGTGAGAAAGTGGTGGTCTGCGGCCCATCAGGATCAGGCAAATCCACCATGATACGTTGCATTAATCAACTTGAGGAGCATCAGGCCGGTCGAATTTTGGTTGATGGCAAGGAGGTTAAACCGGGAATGAAGAATATCGAAGACGTTCGTCGGGACATCGGTATGGTGTTTCAGAGTTTTAATCTATTTCCACACATGACAGTGGTTGATAATCTCACCATTGGGCCAATTCGCAATAAAGGTATCTCCAAGTCCGACGCCACTGAAACTGCTATGCACTTTCTGGAGCGGGTACATATCTCAGAACAGGCAACCAAATACCCCCCGCAGTTATCTGGTGGTCAACAACAGCGCGTAGCAATCGCCAGGGCATTGTGTTTGAAACCCAAGATTATGCTGTTTGATGAACCCACCTCAGCCCTCGACCCGGAAACGATTGCCGGTGTTTTGGACGTAATGATTGAACTCGCTGATGGAGGCATGACGATGATTTGCGTCACCCATGAAATGGGATTTGCCCGCAAGGTTGCGGATCGGGTGGTTTTTATGGATCATGGGGAAATCGTTGAAATAGCGGACCCTAAGTCATTTTTTAATAATCCACAAACCGACCGGTCACAGTTGTTTTTGAGCCAGCTATTAGGGCATTAACATCCAATGTTCCTGGCCAAATACCATTCTTACTGATCTACTTACTTGATAAGTAGATCAGAGCCTGGACCCGCATTACGCTTTATGTGAATACATTGGCTGAACTTAAACGGTGTTGAAAGCGGTCTGGGACGAAAGTTTATCGGCTCAATCAGCAGTAATACGATAGTTTTTCGCGATTGGTAACTGCCCTGATTGCGCAAAGATCTCTGAGTCCTAATACATCATATCAATTTATACTGTATTGCCTGCGAGTAATATGGCATTATATTTCCATGCAGCGGTATTCAATATTCTCACTGGCGCGCAATGCTTTCAGCAATCATCAAAGCTGGTCCAAAGCATGGCGTAGTCCACCTCTAAAAAATCACTACGATGTCCTCATTATTGGTGCGGGCGGACATGGACTTTCGACGGCCTACTATCTTGCAAAAAACCATGGAATCACCAACGTGGCGGTCCTGGAAAGAGGGTGGCTTGGTGGTGGAAATATTGCACGGAATACGGTCACCATTCGTTCCAATTACATGCGCGATGAAAGCATTCCATTCTATGTGAAATCTGTTGAACTTTACGAGGGCTTAACAAAGGAACTGAATTACAACTTAATGTATTCCAACCGAAGCATGATCGATATCGTCCAGACTTACCCTAAACTCAGGGAAATAAAAAGGCGTATGTATCATATGGACTTGTATGATTCGACTTACGAGCGAATTGAAACAGACGAAGTGCGCCGTCGTATCCCCCCCCTTACTGGCGGAGGACCCGATTCCCGATTCCCGATTATTTGTGGCATGGTACATCCCCAGGCCGCAGTTTGCCGCCATGATGCGGTTGCATGGAGCTTTGCCCGAGCTGCCGATAACCTTGGTGTGGAAATCCATCAAAACACTGAAGTCATAAAGCTAATCCGTGAGGATCACAATGGACGTATCTGTGGCGTCGAAACCAATCGCGGAATTATCCGTGCTAATAAGGTCGCCGTGGTGGTGTCAGGCCATACCACCTCGATAACTGACACCATCGGCCTTAGGCTGCCCATTAAATCTTTTAACTTAACTGCATTTGTATCTGAACCGGTTAAACCGATCATCGATGTTGTGGTTAATTGTCCTGATATCGGCGTGTATTTAAGCCAATCAGACAAAGGAGAACTTGTTATCGGGGGAGCACCGGATCCAGGCCAATCTTTTCGCCGGGATATCAAGCAACACGTATTTGAGAATGCCGTGTGCTCGATGCTTGAATTATTCCCTGCCTTCAAGCGTTTGAAACTCATGCGTCAATGGGGTGGAACACTCGATATTGCTCACGACGCGACACCCATTGTCAGTAAAACCGATATCCCAGGATTGTTTGTTTCCGCGGGTTGGTGGGGTGGCTTTAAAGCAGTACCCGCCGGTGGTTTTACCCTTGCTCATTTAATAGCGAATAACGAGCCACACCCATTGATCGAACCGTTTTCTCTGGGAAGATTTCGAGGACTCGACTTTGTTCTTGAAGCGGGAACTACTACGGCGACCTGATATGTTGCTACTACACTGCCCTTTTTGTGGACCACGTAACGAAATTGAGTTTGCTCACGGTGGTCCGGAAAAGAAAAGGAGACCTGATAGTACTTCCGATATTGAAGATGAGATGTGGATTGAGTATTTAACTGTCAGCAGAAACCCGATTGGTCCCGTCGCCGAGCGATGGTGGCATGTACGAGGATGTGGTGGCTGGTTCACAATATACCGGGATACCCGCACCCACGATATCATCGATGAAGGGCCATTATGAGTAACTCTCACCGTATGAGCGATGGTGGGTTAGTCAATCGTCGTCGAGTTTTTAATTTTCGCTTTAACGGCAAAGCCTATCAGGGTTTCGAAGG
>JAALKB010000112.1 GCA_011088265.1 Gammaproteobacteria bacterium | reverse complement strand
TCCAGTTTATACTGGATATGTAGCCTTTTCGGGTTCTTCAGGGACGACTAGCTAAACAGGTAGCGGGAGCAGTGATATCAGCCGGTTTGATATTTGGTGCTCAAGCAACGAAAGCTGACGACGTAAACGTGGGTTTTGTTTATGTTGGCCCAGTCGGTGATCACGGCTGGACCTATCGACATGATGAAGGCCGAAAAGCTGTCGAAAAAGAGCTCGGTGTAAAAACTACTTTTGTAGAAAGCGTAGCAGAAGGTGCTGATGCAGAACGTGTCATTCGTACTCTAGCAACCAGTGGCAACAACATCATTTTCACCACATCCTTTGGCTATATGAATCCAACGCTTAAGGTCGCGAAACAATTTCCAAATGTGAATTTTGAGCATGCGACCGGCTATAAACGCGCTGATAACGTCAGTACCTATTCCGCTCGTTTCTATGAAGGGCGCGCAATTTTAGGAACTATTGCGGGTCATATGAGCAAAAGCGGTGTAGTTGGCTATATCGCCTCTTTCCCCATCCCCGAAGTAGTGCGCGGCATTAATGCTTTCATGCTGGCAATGCGTAAAGTTAATCCTGATGCAATCATTAAAGTTGTCTGGGTCAACTCCTGGTATGATCCAGGCAAAGAAGGGGACGCAGCAAAGGCACTCATCGACCAGGGCGCAGATATTATTACCCAACAT
Organism: Gammaproteobacteria bacterium; assembly: GCA_011088265.1. GTDB lineage: Bacteria > Pseudomonadota > Gammaproteobacteria > Arenicellales > Poriferihabitantaceae > WLWV01. The sequence continues at coordinate 11,940 of JAALKB010000112.1, read as the reverse complement.
ACCGATTCTCCAGCACCTCTTCAGGTTGCCGAACAGCGCGGTGTCTATGCATTCGGTCAGGCATCAGACATGAGCGCATTTGCTCCCAAAGCACAATTAACGGCGATTATTGATGACTGGAATCCATACTACGTTGCGCGAGTAAAAGCTGCCATGGAAGGTAACTGGTCTTCTACGGATACATGGGATGGTCTGAAAGAAGGAATGGTAGGCATGGCGCCCTACGGCGATGTCGTACCTGCAGATGTTAGAGCTGCTGCGGATGCTGTAAAAGCTTCCATCATTGACGGTTCTTTTCATCCTTTCCAGGGCCCAATCAATAATCAGGCCGGGGAAACGGTGGTTAAAGCCGGAGAAACATTGGACGATGGTGCGTTACTTGGAATGGATTGGTATGTGGAAGGAATACAGGGCCAACTTCCAAACTAATCATTTAATACCAGGTATTTAAACACTAGTCATTGAGAAGCATTGGGAAACCAGCTATAGGTTCACCTTGGACCTTTTAGCATAACCCGGTTCTGATCTGGAGATTGGTATTAGTACCGGATCCGGGTTAACTCAAATATAATCGACCTTACGGTCACCTCGACCCCGAATTCAGCTTCTTGATTCGGGGTCGTTTTTTTAATCCGGATTTTCCAGAATTCTGCATTCCTGACAATCTCAGATTTATGGCCAGATTTGCGGCCCAGATTCATGATTCTGTAGTTATAGGATCCTATAATTATAGAAGGCCAAAAGAACGGATAGCCAGGACTGGTTAATGAATTCCAGGTTTGAAAACTCCCTGATTTCGAGTCACAATTATCTGTCCTCATTGAAACCATGAACTCAAATCCATGAGCCTGAACCCACGAGCCTGAACCCATGATCTTGAACCCATGAAACAGTCAAGGGGAAAATAACCGAAAATGACGACGATCATAGTTCAGGACCCACACCCTTGAGTATGACAATTTTTGATCATAATAATGAACACAGACGCTGAATTTCCTTTTTTCTGGTGATCGGTGGCGTGTCTTCCAATTTGATTCCTACAAGCTGTTTCGAAAAAATATTTCCTGGAACCTCCCACTAGAAATTAACGTCCAATCACAAATGAAAACATTCATCGACGCACTGCCAAAGGTTGAACTACATTGTCATATTGAGGGAACATTCGAACCAGAATTAATGTTTCAACTCGCCAGGCGCAATGGCGTTGAACTGCCCTATGATTCCATTGATTCACTTCGTGAAGCATACGCTTTTACCAAACTCCAGGACTTTCTTGATATCTACTATCAGGGAATGAATGTATTACTGACGGAACAGGACTTCTTCGATCTTACCTGGGCCTATCTGGAAAAATCCCACACCCAGCAGGTCAGACATGTAGAGATCTTCTTTGACCCCCAGGGACACTTGCCCAGAGGTGTTCCATTTTCATCGGTGGTAAATGGCATCCATAACGCATTAACCCAGGCAAAAGAGAGGTTTGGGATAACATCCGAACTAATCATGTGCTTCCTGCGACACCTTGACGAAGAGGATGCCATCGAAACACTAAATGCTGCAGCACCTTATAAGGACCTGGTTACCGGTATAGGGCTTGACTCCTCGGAATTGGGACACCCACCATCAAAATTCGAACGGGTATTCCAACAGGCAAGAGACCAGGGATATCGATGTGTGGCTCACGCCGGAGAAGAAGGCCCGGCTCAATATGTCAGAGAAGCCATTAGACTCTTAAAAGTGGACCGTATCGATCATGGAAATAACGCCCTGGATGACAGTAAACTCGTCGATGAACTCAGGGAGAAACAAATACCACTCACGGTATGTCCTTTGTCAAACACCCGTTTATGTGTGGTGGATCATATGCAAAATCATCCGATTCGTAAAATGCTGGACCTTGGTTTATGTGCCACCGTCAATTCAGATGATCCGGCCTACTTTGGGGGTTACATGACTGAAAACTATAATGCGATTACTCAATCCCTGGGCTTGAATAAGGAAGAGATTATCACTCTTGCTAAAAACGGCATCGAGTCGTCTTTTGCGCCGAAACAACGCAAACAGGCGTTGCTGGAAGAGTTATCCGAATACGCATCCCGGAACTAATCATTCCGTAGCACAACAATGAGTTTAGTCAGAAAACGTAAAATCAGTGCCGTCGGCACCAAAAAACGTGAAACCATCCTGTATGCGGCGGAAAAGGAATTTGAGTTTCATGGCTTTGGTGGCGCTCGAATGCAACGTATTGCAGATCTGGCAGAGGTTCCTAAAGCCAATGTGCACTATTATTTTGCCACGAAACAGGATTTGTACAGCGCCGTGCTTGAACGCATTATCGGGCTTTGGGACCAAACCTTTCCTGCTATCGACGCGGATGATAATCCAGCAAAAGTGCTCATTGGGTTTGTGGAACAAAAAGTGGAATTTACCCGTCTGTATCCTCGGGCCACTCGCATTTTCACTAGTGAAGTACTCTACGGCGGACTTCATCTGAGTGACTATTTGCAGAATCGTATGACACAATGGACCCATAATCGCGCTCACGTTATCAAACAGTGGGTTGCGAATGGGAAAATAAAACCCGTCGACCCATTTCATTTGATTTTCCTTATCTGGGCTAGTACCCAGCACTTTGCTCAGTCGGAAATACAAATAAAATCGGTTTATCAAAAAACAGAGCTGACTCGGGAAGACTATGACCATCAGGCAGCGTCCCTGGCCACAATGGTTCTACGAATTTGTGGACTGGACTGCAAAGACAGCGCTGCGAAGACATCGTTGCGAAGACACTGTAAGTAGCGGTGAATAGCGGTATCATGCAACCATCAAAACAACCCCGTAATAACGAGGTAGCATAGTGGAAGGTCATCTTCATGAATGGTTAAATCTGCTCGTCAGATGGATTCACGTTATCGTGGGCGTCGCGTGGATCGGCGCTTCGTTCTACTTTAACTGGCTGGAAAACAACCTAAATCGAAAACCTCCTCAGGAGAAAGGTATCGCCGGCCATCTTTGGGCGGTACATGGCGGTGGGTTTTACTATCTTAAGAAGTTCAGCCATGGTCCTGACACGCTTCCCACTGAACTGCATTGGTTTAAATGGGAGGCCTATACCACCTGGTTAAGCGGAATCACTCTACTGATTATCGTTTACTATTTTAATGCCGAACTTTTTCTTATCAATTCATCCGCCGATGGTTTAACGGGCGCTGAAGCTATTTTGCTCGGCATCACCGCAGTTGGTATTTCCTGGTTCATTTATGACCTGCTTTGTAGATCACCGTTGAAACAGCATCCCCTATTTTTGGGAGTGCTCATTTTCATTTATTTCAGTTTACTGGCCTTTATGCTCAGCGAGGTCTTTAGTGGACGGGGAGCTTATATCCATGTGGGTACTGCTATTGGGACGGTGATGGTCGCGAATGTTTTTTTTGTCATCATACCCGCACAAAAAGAAATGGTTTTAGCGCTCAAGGATAAGCGACCGCTGGACCCTGTCTATGGCCAAAATGGCCTGCTCCGCTCCAGACATAATAACTACCTGACTCTTCCAGTTTTATTCATCATGGTTAGTAGTCATTTCCCCAGCACCTATGGACATCACTGGAATTGGTTAATTCTCATCGCGCTGTCACTTATCAGCGTTGCCGTTCGCCACTATTTTAATCTGCGACATTTGTTCCGATCTCTTTGGTGGATACTCCCTTTATCATTCATCGCCATAATCTGTCTAATGTGGCTTACCGCACCTAAACCACACCAATCAACCAAACCATCTGGAGCTGTGACTACTAACACTGTTTTTCCCATTATTCAGGCACGATGTACCAGTTGTCACAGCAGCCTACCAACTCAACCAGGGTTCAGTACAGCACCACAAGACTTGGCTTTTGATTCGCTAGAGGATGTAGAGACCCATGCAGAACGAATCCATAATGTGAGCGTAGTCAGCAAAACCATGCCCCTTGGGAATCTTACAGCAATGACAGACGAAGAAAGGCTTCTTATCGCGGATTGGTTTGCTTCACTGTCGACACTTAAGACTCAATAGATTAACTATAAAACGGCAACACTCAAAGAGCAATGGTCAAAATGGGCAATACGTAACCGGAAGATGAAAAAACCAATAAAATACCCAAGAGACATGGTGGGATATGCAGATCAACCACCCCAGCCAAAATGGCCAAACAGCGCACGCGTTGCTGTGCAATTCGTCATTAACTATGAAGAAGGCGGAGAAAACAACGTTCTTCACGGGAACCCTGGCTCAGAAGCATTCCTCTCGGAAATCGTAGGTGCCCAATCCTATGCCAATACCCGCCACTACAACATGGAGTCCATCTACGAATTTGGCTCGAGAGCAGGATTCTGGCGACTGCATCGCCTGTTTACCGACAGGCAGATCCCTGTTACTATTTTTGCCGTGGCCATGGCGATGCAACGCAATCAGTACGCGGTCGATGCAATGCTGCGGGCTGGTTGGGAAATCGCCAGCCATGGATATCGTTGGATTGACTATCAATTCATGTCTGAACAACACGAACTTGAACATTTGCAAAATGCCATCGCCATCCACGAGCAAACAACCGGTAACAAACCTCAGGGTTTTTATCTAGGTCGAACCAGCCCAAATACCCATCGAATTACTGCCGAACATGGGAATTTCGTTTACAGCGCCGATAGTTATGCGGATGAACTGCCCTACTGGATGACCGACCACGCCAACCCTTTATTGATGGTCCCTTATACGCTGGATGCCAATGAAATGCGATTTGCCACACCTCAAGGATTTAACAGCGGTGATCAGTTTTACGCTTACCTGAAAGACAGTTTTGATTTACTTTACGAAGAAGGCCTCACGGCACCAAAAATGATGTCAATTGGACTACACTGTCGGCTGGTTGGGAGACCTGGCCGAGCCGCTGCCCTGGCGCGTTTTCTTGACTACATTACTGACAAAGACAATATCTGGTTAGCCAGACGAGTTGACATTGCTAACCATTGGAGAAACCATTTCCCATTATGAAAGACTTTTCCACCCGCTGGGTAAACCTGACTTCAGCAAAACTCGGCGCACAGGCATTAGCCTGCAGCGATGACTTTTTCGCACCCATGGAACGCATGCTCCATGATCAGGCGCCGGTGTTCATTGAAGACAAATACGATGACAATGGTAAATGGATGGACGGCTGGGAATCCCGGCGCAAACGGATCGCTGGCCATGACTGGTGCATTGTAAAAATGGCTCGACCTGGTGCCATTCATGGTGTTGAGATCGACACCGCTCATTTCACCGGGAATTACGCACCCGCAGCCTCATTGGAGGCATGTTTCTACGAGGGCGATGATTCTGATCTGAACAATGCTTCAGATATTCAGTGGACAGAGTTAATCAGCAAAACGGAGTTAGATGGCAATAATTATCATCAGTATGAAATCGAAGATAATCGGATTTATACTCACCTGCGACTGCATATCTATCCGGATGGTGGTATCGCTAGATTGAAGGTATACGGTTCTCCCACAGTAGACTGGAGTCGAATTCTCCCTGGTGAACTTGTGGATATTGCTGCTGCACTCAATGGCGGAGTGGCATTAGCCTGCAATAATGAACACTTCGGTACCATGAGAAACCTGCTTACCCCAGGTCGTGGAGTAAATATGGGAGACGGTTGGGAAACCCGGCGGCGGCGGGAACCTGGCAATGACTGGGTGGTCATCGCATTGGCACACCCTGGAGTCATCAAAACCATCGACATCGATACTGCACACTTCAAAGGCAACTACCCGGATCGATGCAGCATTCAGGGAATCAATACCAATCAGGTCAATTTGGATACCATCGACTCAGACAGTCAAAGCTGGCCTACATTGCTCCCGGAGGTGAAACTCGCGGCGGATACTGAACATGTATTCAAAGAGGAAGTCATCGGGATAGGCCCGGTTAGCCACATTCGGCTTAACATCTATCCTGATGGCGGCATTAGCCGCCTTCATTTATTCGCAGAAATACTCGGGCAGACATAATTAATAGACATGAGTAATAGTAATAAAGAGCACCCGAAATAAAGAGAATATGGATAGTCAGCCGGTAAAAGAGAACCAAAAAGAGACAAAAAAAGAGCTTAAGAGACAATAATTTGGAACTTGCTATCAAACCACTTACTGCGGAGATCTTTGCTCCCTATGGTGAAGTTATTGAGCTGGAAACTGCAAAACAGTTTCCCATTAACGAGGGACTAACCACCCGATTTCATGATCTCTGCACCATCAATACTCTGGAACAGGGAGGGAAACCCATCGTTAACGTGTTTCGTACTGATCCTATCAAATTACCCCATCGAGTTCAGAAAATGGAACGACACCCACTGGGCAGTCAGGCCTTCATTCCCATGGATGACGCCGCATTTTTTGTTTTGGTGGGAAAACCCGGAGATAGTCTGATGGCTCAGGACCTGACCTTATTTATCACCAATGGCCGACAGGGAATTAATTTACACAAAAACACCTGGCACCATTTCCAGTTATGCCTTGGTGAAAGACGTGACTTCCTGGTAATTGATCGTGGTGGATCTGGGGAGAATCTCGAAGAAGTGGAAGTAACTGGCGAAGCAATCATTCCCAAACCAGACCAATAGATCATCAGCAAATCTGTCAAAACCTGGGGGCAAACCGGCCTGTATTCCGGGTAGATAGTTTCTATTTTGAGGGTTTCCAGGATAAACAACTGCCCCGGTAAATTTACAGAAACCTCCTCAGTTGCTACAATTCTGACCATATAGTCAACTTTTTCATCTCCTGCATCGATGATCCAATTTCTGCTCAACAATGAACTGGTCGAACTGGAAGCATCCAACGCGGACCTTACCGTTCTGGACTTCCTTCGAACCAAAAGACGACTCTGCGGCACCAAAGAAGGTTGTGCTTCGGGGGATTGTGGAGCATGCACAGTAGTTGTGGCAGAGCCCATGTCAGTTTCCACTACGGAACACATACTCACAGATAAAATCGAAAGCAAGGTCGAAGGTAAAACTGAATGCGGTGCAAACGTTCTTCGTTATCAAAATATAAATAGCTGCATCACGTTTCTTGGCGCACTACATGGAAAACAGCTGATCACCGTGGAGCATTTGTCCGGGAAAGACCGATTACACAGTGTGCAGGAGGCCATGGTTACGCACCATGGGTCCCAATGCGGATTCTGTACACCGGGTTTTGTTATGTCCCTTTTTGCCCTGCAAAAAACCATTCCTATTGTCAATGAAGTCAGTAATAACGATCACGATAGCGACGGCGGAAAGACCACAAAAAACCCGCCAGGCAACCAGAAACTGGACAGCGCTAACGCCAAAAGACATCGGGCAAGTATAGATGAATATCTCGGTGGCAACCTTTGCCGATGCACCGGCTATCGCCCCATCATCGATGCAGCCTTGCAGTCTATGGAGAACCTCGAACATGACCAATTTGACCGTTCTTCGAAAAAGACTTTGAATCGCCTGAATGCAATCAGGCACTCATCTGATTTCTCTTTCAAAAGTAGCCGATACCCCTTTTACATTCCTGAAAACCTGGCCCAGTTACATGAGTTGATGAGCCAATTTCCAGACGCTCGCCTTCTGGCCGGAGGCACTGACCTCGCTCTGGAAGTCACCCAACAACTCAAATCTCTACCCGAGATTATTTTGCTCACTGAGGTCCATGAACTAAAGCGCATTGTTGAAGAGGATGACCATTTTGAAATCGGATCAGCAGTTTCGCTATCGAAATTATTGGACCTATTGGCACCTTACTATCCAGATGCTAAAGAGTTATTACTGAGGTTTGGTTCGAGACAGGTTCGCAATCAGGGAACCATCGGCGGCAATGTTGCTAACGCTTCCCCCATTGGGGATTTACCTCCAATGCTAATTGCCCTCAATGCGAGCCTGGTTCTGCAAAAGCGCATCGCATCCACTATTCAAACAAGAATAGTGGATGCTGAAAACTATTTTCTCGACTACCGTAAGACGGACCTACAACCCGGTGAAATCATCCAGTCTATCCACTTACCAAAACCCGTATTGGAGTCAGGGGTCAAAAAACAACTTAAAGTCTACAAGATTACCAAGCAATTTGATGATGATATCTCTACGATTTGCTCAGCAATACACATTGAATTGACTGACAATGTCATCAGCTCGATTCGAATGGCATTAGGGGGGTATGGCAGCAATTCCTAAAAGAGCGACTCACTGTGAAGAAGCAATGATTGGCAAAACCTTTAATAAAGACACTATCTCTTTGGCCCAGCGAGCCATAAAAAAGGATTTTCAACCCATTTCTGATGCCCGAGCCAGTGCGGCATACCGAATTCTCATTGCGCAAAATATGCTTTCCAGACTACATTTTGAGATCAGTAGCCCAGACGTTCCCACCCGGATAACCACCCATGTCTGATAACGAACAGATAGTCATGGGTCCTGGCAAAAAATTGGAGCATGAAAGTGCGTCAAAACACGTTACCGGGAAAGCCATCTATATCGACGATCAAATGGTTTATCAGGGCCAGCTTTTCGCTTGTATCGGTGGAAGCCAAATTGCTCATGGTCGAATTACCATTTTGGATCTTGATGCAGTGCGATCTGCCGAGGGCGTAATTGATGTCATTACAGCAAAGTCTGTTCCCGGAAAACTCGATATTGGGCCGGTGTTTCCTGGGGATCCATTATTCACTGATGAGCTAGTGGAATACTGGGGTCAACCCATCTTCGCCGTGGCAGCAAACAGCCATGAACAGGCCAGAAAGGCAATAACGCTTGCGCACATTGAATATCAGGAGCTGGAGCCAGTGCTCGATCTGGCTCAGGCCATGGATCAGTCATTTTATGTTCGCCCGCCCCATCGTATGCAAAGGGGGAACTCTGAACAGGCGATTCAAAGCGCCTCTCATCGAATTCAGTCCAAATTGCTTGTTGGTGGACAGGAACACTTCTACCTTGAAGGTCAGGCCTCTGCCGTGATCCCCCAGGAAGATGGAGGTATGCTCATATATACCTCCACCCAAAACCCCAGCGAAACCCAAAAGCTGGTGGCAGAAGTACTGGATGTCCCCATGACCAGAATTGATGTCGTCACCCGAAGAATGGGAGGTGGTTTCGGCGGCAAGGAAACTCAGGCAGCACCCTGGTCCTGTGTGGCTGCATTGTTTGCCAGTCGAAACCAATGTGCAGTGACCTGCCGACTATCCCGTAAAGATGACATGGTCATGACCGGCAAACGGCATAATTTTATCAATCATTATGACGTGGGATTCGATGATGACGGTAGCATCTCTGGCATCAAATACACGCTGGCTGGGCAATGCGGATACTCCCCGGATCTATCTGACGCCATTGTCGATCGAGCCATGTTCCATTGCGACAATGCATACTACTTGCCAAACGCTACAGTGGATGGCCTCCGATGCAAAACCCATACTGTTTCGAACACCGCTTTTCGAGGGTTTGGCGGCCCCCAAGGCGTCATAGCAGCAGAAACTGTAATAGACGAAATTGCCTTCGAACTAAAAAAGGATCCGCTGGAGATCCGCAAACGCAATCTCTATAACACCACGGACCGCAACCAAACCCATTACCACCAGAAGCTGGATTCATTTACCCTACCGGAGATCATCGCGCAACTGGAACTTGATGCGGATTATTGGAACAGAAGAAAACAGGTCTCTGAGTTTAATGCAACAAGCCCTATCCTTAAAAAGGGACTGGCCCTGACGCCGGTGAAATTCGGTATTTCATTCACGGTTTCCCACTTAAACCAGGCTGGTGCTTTGATCCATCTTTATACGGATGGGAGTATTCAGGTTAACCATGGCGGCACTGAAATGGTCCAGGGTCTGATGACTAAAGTGGCGCAGATTGTGGCTCAGGAGTTTCAGGTCAGTACGGACCGAATTGTCGTCACCGCAACCCGCACGGACAAAGTACCCAATACCTCTCCCACTGCGGCTTCTGCGGGAACCGATCTTAATGGCATGGCAGCCCTGAATGCAGCAAAAACCCTAAAATACCGGCTGACTCATTTTCTATCGGACAAATACCAGCTACCCGCAGAAGAGATCTGCTTCAAAAATGGCGAGGTTCAACTTCGCGATGATGCCCTGAGCTTTGCCGAGGTAACCAAAGAAGCCTGGCTAGGTCGAATTTCCCTTTCCTCAACGGGATTCTATAAAACACCGAAAGTTCACTATGATCGACAAACTGCCAGCGGCCATCCTTTTTACTATTTCGCCAACGGAGCATCCGTCTCCGAGGTATTGATCGACACCCTAACCGGTGAATATAAGCTACTGCGCACCGACATTATCCACGATGTGGGAAACTCCATTAATCCGGCGTTGGACATCGGGCAAATAGAGGGCGGATTTATCCAAGGACTGGGATGGTTAACCTGCGAAGAGCTAAAATGGGATAATCAGGGTAGACTTATTACCGACGGTCCCGCCACCTATAAAATTCCTGCTATCAGCGATACTCCCGAAGTCTTCAATGTGCGGTTACTACAAAATTCTCCCAATTCTGAGGCAACAGTTTTCCGATCCAAAGCCGTGGGTGAGCCGCCGCTGATGCTGACAATCTCTGCCTGGTGTGCAATCCGGGATGCCATAGCATCGGTGGAGGGAAGAACAACCTTTCCACAACTTCATGCTCCCGCAACCCCAGAAGAAATTCTAAGAGCAATTCACCGTGACTAATAAAAACGTCTGACGGGGTGCAAAATTGCAAAACAAAAAAATAAAAAAGGAAAATGGAATCCAATGAACTGGATTACTGCCCTTGCTCGACTATCCCAATCAAATTCACCATTCACCATTCAGCATTCAGCATTCACCATTCACCATTGTCACTATTTTGAATGTGGAAGGCTCCTCTCCCAGGGATGCACAAACAAAAATGATCGTGGATGCGAACACCATCTATGACAGCATTGGTGGAGGTAATCTCGAATATCAGGCTATCAAAAAAGCCCGGGAGTTGTTATCGCTAAACCGATCAGCATTGCATCGTGAAACATTTTCATTGGGCAAGGACCTGACTCAATGCTGCGGTGGAAAAGTAGAACTACTGTTTGAAGCCTTCCCCGCTTGTGACTTTAATGTAGTGGTTTTTGGAGCCGGACATGTTGGCACGGCCCTGGTAACCATTCTCGCAGGCCTACCCTGCCGGGTTTATTGGGTTGATTCCAGACCGTCTGAGTTTCCAGACAGTAATGAATTTTGGGAGGTCAATACCAATGTGGAAAAAATCATTATGCGCAACCCCTTCCAAACCATCGAATCCTGCCCCTTTAATGCCTATTACCTGATTATGACCCATAGCCATGAAACGGATTTTGAGCTATGTGAAGCCATTCTTTCACGCACTGACACAGCTTTCTGTGGACTGATTGGGTCGAAATCAAAATCTGCCAAATTTCGTAACCGACTTACCGGGAAGGGATTTTCAGCACAAGAAACCAATCGCCTGGTATCTCCCGTTGGACTTACTGATATACCCGGAAAGACCCCCATGGCAGTAGCCGTCTCCATCGCAGCCCAACTCCTTCAACGCCAGTCCTAGGAATCACATTAGGCAACAACTCACCGGTTTCTCAGCTCACGGCGAATAATTTTCCCGGTTGTTGTCATCGGCAAAGAATCCACGAATTCGATTTCCCGGGGATATTCATGGGCAGCCAATCGGGTTTTCACCCAAAGCTTTAGGTCCTGAGCCAAGTCATTACACGGATAATAATTCTCATTAAGTTTGATGAAGGCCTTTACAATTTCCGTACGAGATTCATCTGGCTTACCTATCACTGCAGCGATAGCCACCGCCGGATGCCCAATCAGTGTGTTTTCTATTTCTCCTGGGCCGATTCGATATCCCGATGACGTAATAATATCGTCGTCCCTGCCCACAA
>JAALKB010000111.1 GCA_011088265.1 Gammaproteobacteria bacterium | reverse complement strand
AACACAAACCCCCCCACCCACAAACCCCCCCCCCACCCCCCCCCCCCCCCCCCCCTCCCTCCCCCCACATCCACCCCCCCGGAAACTCCTTGCGGCCTTCAATGTTAACCCCAAGGGCAAGATAGATCGCCTTGTTAATCACTTTCCCGTCTTGACGAACCTTCACCACAATACAGTCCAGATAAACAATGGGATACACCATCAAGCGGTCGGGACTGCCACTCGATCACTTGATCAAGGACAGTATCTGTGACTCTTGAGATCAGAGTGGGCGAAACGGCGGTGTCGTACAACTCTTCCAGCGTGTCGGTGATCTCACGCGTACTGAGCCCTTTGGCATACAGGTACGTGATCTTCGAGTCCATCAACGGCAATCGTGTTTGGCGCTTCTTGATGGCCTGTGGTTCAAAATCACCTCGCCGGTCTCGGGGAGTCTCTATTTCCAGCGCACCACTATCGCTGTAAACTGTCTTGGAGGAATGCCCGTTGCGGGTATTGCCGGAATCGCTGGCAGCATGTCGTTCATGACCGAGGTGTTCGTCGAGTTCGGCATTCAACGCCTTCTCATAAAACGACTTGCGAATAAACTTCATGGCCTCGGCCATCTCTTCTTCGCTGGTAATGCCCTTGCTCGCTTGATCAACGAGGGCCGTCAGTTCTTTTTTGTTCATGGTATCTACCTTAACAGTGGAGTTAAGCAGATACACAGTTCAGGTTACACTCTCCTCCAGACATTTTCAATTTTCGGTTTCCACCTGTTCTTTATGGAAATCAGACGCGTAATGCAGAAATAAATCTTATCCAAATTTCATTTCCGTCAGAATAGAAAGCTATCTATGCGCGGCTACTGAATCATTTGCGGAATACGTATTGTGTCCTCCGTTTTCAAATGTCTTCGCGTTTCAGAAGTGTTGGGGTTTGTCACATTTGACTTTTAGTGGTTCTTCATCCAACCCGCTATTGCCAAACCAATTTCATCGAGCGAGTCTTCCTGCACGAAATGAAGGCCTGGTACCGAAGTTTCTGTGAGGTTTTTCCAACTACGAACAAAATCACTAACGGGTCCATCAGCTATCATCACGCCAGGATCGGCGTTAACAAACAGTTTGGGGATGGAGGCCTCTTTAAGCCACTTGGAGTATTCATTGACGATGTTGAATACATCAGCGGGTTCGTTTTCTATAGGGATCTGACGAGGGAAGGTCAGCGTAGGTCGGCGATCTTCACCCGTTTTGACAAAGGGTCTGCGGTATTCCGCCATTTCATCGGCATTTAAATCTCGCAAAATTGATCCTGGCAGTATTGCCTCTACGAACAAATTATTCCCGAGCACCATTTCTTCGCCAGCGGGTGATCGTATAGCCTGAAAAGTTTTACGAGCACGTTCCGGAAAATTATCCCAGCTGGGTATTGGCGCTACGATTGCTTCCATAAAAGCAACCCCCTTAACAGCATCTGGATGTGTATGTGCCCAATGAAAACCCAGTCCGGAACCCCAGTCATGTAGAACCAACGTAACATTTTCTGTTATACCCAACTGTTCAAGAAGCCCAAAGAGGTAATCTCGTTGCTCTGCAAAGGTATAACGCTCAGGCCCGCTGTTATCAAGCTTGTCTGAGTCACCCATACCGATCAGGTCTGGTGCGATTAGTCGGCCGAGTCCGTCCAAATGTGGCATTACATTACGCCAAAGGTAGGACGAAGTGGGATTGCCGTGCAAAAACACAATCGGATCGCCTTCCCCCTCTTCGATATATGCCATTTGCTTTCCGAAAACAGTTGCAAATTTCTTTTTATCGGAAAAACTTACCATTCTGATGTGTCCAATATTAGTGTGCGTACACATTGTAGTGGAACGATCGTTCTAGTACAATAAATTTATGCCAAGAGAAAGATCAACACCCCGAATGGGCTTGCTGGGCAATGCTATGAAAACCTTTTGGAAATTTGGTTTTCATGTTGTTTCTATGGGCGATTTGGTACGAGAAACAGGTGTAAGCCGAGGCGGTATTTACAGTGATTATTCAAGCAAGCGAGCATTATTTCATGCCTGTATCGATCATTACGAGGATGTTGTAATAAAGCCAGTATTCGCACCAGTTGAAGAGGCCGCTGCGGGAGTTGAGGGAATCCGTACGTACTTGGAAGCCCTGCTGACCAGGTTCGACACAAATCAGAATTTCGGTCGAGGCTGTCTGGTAGGAAATACCTTCACTCAGCTGGCAGAAGGAGATGATGAAACGCGTCAAAAAATCCTACGTTTTTACGCTAGGCGTACGTGTTCCTATAGTAACGCTCTTTCCTATGAAAACAGTTCTAACAACCGTCTTACCGAGGCTGACGTTGAAGGGTTGGCTAGCTATGTAACGATCTCTGTTCAGGGCCTTTGGTCGTATTCTCGACTTGTCCAGGACTCATCTGTGCTACGCCAGTATTGCGATATGCTTCTAGCTTACCTTGAGTCACATCTACGCGGTACGCCACGTTCCAATTATCGAACGGTTTGAATAATAGCATAGATGGGTCCTGGCACCGAAACTTAAAACTTTCTACTGCATCACATGCTTATCTATTCAACCCACTGCACTAAGCCATAAAGTACAACCAAGAGGCTATAGCGAGAAAATGACTATCAATCACCAAATCAGACTAGCTTGTCGCCCTGTGGGTATTCCAAAACAGTCAGACTGGTCACTCATGAAGGAACCGATCAGGGACATTGCAGACGGGGAAGTTCTCGTCCAAAATTATTATATCTCCGTCGATCCTGCCATGCGCGGTTGGGTGAAGGATATCGATAGTTATGTCCCTCCGGTTAAGATTGGGGAGGTCATGAGAGCGCTCACAGTCGGCGAAGTAATCAAGAGCAATCGTGATGAATTTAGTGAAGGTGATTTCATTGCCGGTTGGGACGGTGTGCAGGAATACAACCTATCAGATGGCAAAATGCTGACTAAAGTCGATACGTCCATCGCACCACTTCACACCTATCTGACGGCATCGCCGGTCTTACCGCATATTCCGGGCTCCACCAAATCGGAAAACCAGATCCTGGCCAAACGATCCTGGTTTCAGGGGCCGCAGGGTCAGTAGGTGCGCATGTAGGACAGCTTGGGAAAATACATGGATGCCGTGTAGTTGGCGTGGCTGGTAACCCTGACAAATGCAGATATCTTAAGGAACTTGGGTTTGATGCAACCGTTGACTACAAATCTGGCGACCTAAGCAGGCTTGTAGCCGAGGCATGCCCTGATGGCATAGATGTATTCTTCGATAACATTGGCGGCGAAATCCTTGATGTCGGGCTCGCTAATATCAACCAGGGGGCCCGTATTGTACTTTGCGGCCGCATATCTGATATTAATGCCGCCGCTCCAGGCCCGGGACCTCAAAACTATTTTGCTTTGACGATTAAGCGGGCTCGTATGGAGGGGTTTATCTATATGGATTATCGGGACAAATTTCCGGAAATGATAAGCAAAATGAGCCAGTGGATTGCTGATGGCAGAATCACTTGTAAAAGCGATATTGTCGAAGGGGGTGTTTCACTGTTTCCTGAAGTATTTCCGCGTCTTTTTTCCGGCGAGAACTTCGGAAAGCTGATGATAAAAGTATAGGGTGTAAATAGATGACGGGCAGCCTCACTTGGTCTACACCAGAGTAATATGGCACAACATTCAATGGCAGCTTAGGGCAAAACTCGGGCATAGACAGCTTATTTTTTCGTTGATGCGAATGTCTCTAATGGCCTGTAAAACTAAGCAGTAGCAAACTGGGTGTTAGTTTGTCCACGGAGCTTTGGTGCTCTCTTACTACGCCGCTGTGTTCGATTAATTTGTTGTTCCTTAATCTGACCAAAGACTGCTCCTAGTCGTTTATTGCTGGTGGTTTCACCTTGTTTTACCTGGCTGATTTTGTCGAAATGAGGGTAGGGTAACCCTTTTCCTTCAAAGCGAATTTCTAGTCGTCCATCTGGATAATCATGTACCGTAACTGTTTTTCGTTTAAGACCAGCAACAAACTCTATAGGTTCCAGTAGAAACAACACTTTGTCGCACTGTATGGTCAAACTTTGCGATACCGTTCGGGTTTCTTGCCAGCTCATTGCGCAGTCCAAATCATCAAAGTCAATAAAAGGTCGATGGCTATCGTTATCCATTCTCGCTGGTTTAGCAAACTTCTGGTTGAATTGATCTATAAACTGCGGCAGATAGGCGTTGGCAACCTCCATTGTCGATATGCTCAGCAATCGCATTTCCTTTACTAAGCGACCCTGTAGAGTTTTATTGGCGCGCTCTACACGACCTTTGGCTTGAGAGGTATTGGCACAGATAATATCAATATTCAGTTCATGCAGCGCCCAGCCAAACTGTGTCATGCCACTACCGCTAGTTGCACCCGTTTTATTGACTCCAAAAGTGGCGTGCTTATCGATATAAACCAACAAAGTACATCGAGGGCCACGATCCTCAAACCACCAATGATCAGAACCATCGATTTGCACTAACTCTCCCAGAGAATCCCGACGGTTGCGCGGCTGATATACGCGTTGATTATGTTGCCTTCGTGATGTCCAAATACCCTCTATCAGCATCCAATTGCGGACTGTTTCTACACACAAACCGATCTCATGGACTTCTAGTAGCTTCTCACACGTAAGTGTCGGGCCAAAGTCAGCGTAATTGGTACGGATGATCTCAAGAACGTATTCTCGAAAATACTCGGGGTAACGCCGATTGCTTGGCTGCTCGCGCTTCTTCGAAGCAAGACCTTTTGCACCACGTTTTTTATAAGCATCAATCAGACGGCAAATCTGACGGCGCGATAGGTTTAAATGCTTTGCAGCCTGGCTTTGTGTTAGTCGTTTATCAATAACCTTAACCTTGTTAACAATCTCTAGGCGGCTTAATTCTTTTTGGCTCATCGTAATACACATTCCCAGTCATGCTCCTAAATCGTCTGGATTGTGACATTACTAAATAGCGCTAACATAACGACTTCGTATAATGTATATTATGTAAAGTTAATATGCATAAAGAAGCCTACCTGGTTTCATCTCCTTATGCGATCTTTTACAATATGCTTTTTATTTATCGTTAAGGCGAGTATATTTCCCCGTCGGTTCTTTTTGGACTTTAGTCTTTCGGAAGTAACCTCAAGTAGTTCCACACGCTGATTGGTTTTAAAGCCGGAAATCCAGACCTATTGTCTGTTCTGATATTACTAACCATTAATACACTATGAAATATCGCACTCCTCTTGGTTTGCTTGGGCGCGTCTCTGAGGCCATTAAGTTATCCGCTATTATGATACTGCCGTCGAAAAATACGCCGGCCAGAGTCTATGAGTTACTTAATACCCATAATAATCTTGCTGAAGAAAGCCTCTATCTAAATATGGGATATTGGGTAGACGCGAACACTTATGACGAGGCCTGTGAAGCCCTTGCCATTAAACTTGCTGAATCGGCGGAGCTGAGCGAGGAGGACGACGTATTGGATTGTAGTTTTGGTTTCGCTGATCAGGATATCTGTTGGATGAGGAACTTTAAACCCAAAAGTATCACAGGAATCAATGTTACTCCGGTTCAGATAAAAGTAGGGACCGAGAGAGTTGCAGAAGCAGGATATGCTGACAAAGTAAAACTGATGCGAGGTTCTGCCATCGATATTCCTTTAGCCGACTCTAGCGTGACGAAGGTTTTGGCATTGGAGTCAGCGTTTCATTTCCATACTCGGGAAGATTTTTTCCAGGAGGCCTTTCGGGTACTGAAGCCCGGTGGCATGCTGGTAACGGCTGATATCGTTTCAGCCGATGTACAAAAGCAGTCAACAGTCAAAGGTTCTGTGAAAGGATCTGCAATGAGAAAGTTTTGGCAGTTTCCCCTGGAAAACGCTTACAACAGCGCGTCCTACATTGAAAGATTGAACAAGTGGGGGTTTGAGGAGGCGAATATCGAATCTATCGGTAAGGATGTTTACGGTCCGTTTCACGCCTATGCACGTAAAAGGGTGAATGACCCATCGGTAACCCTGAGGTTAAATCCATTTATTAGAAAGATGTGGAAAGAGAGCTACAACGAAGACACTCATGTGGATAACGTCGATTACATCATCGCCAAGGCCAGAAAGCCGAATAAATAGATGACTAAAACCATTGAGATGATGCCGTACAGTTTTGTAGATTACCTGGTTACGCTAACCCTCCCTCCGGAAACTCGTTAGGCCCCCACCCCCCATCGACACTCAAACTCGCCAGGACGAGCACCGTCCGTTGACACAAACCTGTAGTATAACTCGTCGCCCACCTTGCACTGCGGTAGGCCATCCGAACGGGCATTAAGAAAATTGAACGTCACAGGGTCCGCAAACAATGAATCGGAGAATGTGCTTAACCGGGGGGCAAGGCGATGAGAGCATATAATAGTGGTTTTCGTTCCCGGAATACCCGTAAGCTGAGGGGCAGTAGCCGCGAACGATACTTCGCTAGAATCATTGAGGGGAACACCTCCCGGTCTTGCATTAATGCAGTCAGCACCCTCGAATATGCCTGTAGCCGTGAGGATACCGAAACGTGACGTTTCGGTGGAAGCAGAAGCACCGGTAGCGATGGAACTGGTACCAACAACAACTTTCTCTTCACCGTCAATCTGCACAGCAAACTTATAACTCCCCGCAGAATAATAGGTATGCAAAACTACAATATTATGATCATCCCGGATACGTGTATCAGTATTGTCTCCCCAATGAACCGTTCCTGTGGTTGCTCCAGGTTCAACACCTTGTGGTCTTAACTGAAAAATGTAGCTCTGTGGTTGCCCTACTTCACCGGTGTTTGAATAGATGGTATGAATGACGCTACCTGAAGCTGACTCTACCGATGTAGATTTACTCACTCCTTCCAAATCACTGCCCGAACCTGAACTGACAGTAGAACTGTCGCTGCAGCCAACCAGTAAAGCTGCGAAAACATATAGCACAGACACGATGTTTTTTCGAAAGAAAGCCATACTTATAATCCTTTACCAGGAGTTCTGATAAAGACAGCATACTAAAATAACATATGGCCCACTTGCCCTATAAGTAGAAGGTGCAACGCATATCGGGATGCATATCGGGAAACATGGAAATGGTAGAGGTACAGATGTTCGTTTCTGGAATCTGGTCCAGTTCAGGATGACTATGACCGCTCCAATCAGTTTAAGCTTGTATTCTCGCCAGAATATCTTCCAGACCAGCATGCCGTACATCTTCACCGCTTTTGATAAAGACGATATGTCCTGCTATATTTTTTGCGTGTCCACCAAAACGTTCCAGGGCACGTATGCCCAGTACGATATCGACAAAATGTCCGACGTTTCGCGCATCTTCCATAATGAAGGTGCTGAGGCGACGAATGGTGGACTGCAATTTGTTATCGAGTTTCAAACTGTCATTCAGAACATTTCCCGCAAGAGCGAGATCGAGATCATCAAAGGATTTCATGCTCATGGTTAACATCTCCATCACAAAATCAGACAATGCATAGATGTCTTCCAGAATTTCCTGTCTGGGTGGGTTTTCGGAAGTTTTAAAGAAACGGATGGTCAACCCCGCGATTTTTCTGGCTTCGTCCCCTGCTCTTTCCAGATCTGCGACAATTTTTCCCACTGCAATAATTTCCCGAAGGTCTTTGGCCATGGGCTGCCTGCGCGCAATAATATTAGTAATTTCATTGTCTGCTTGAATATCCAGAGCGTTTAATCGTGCATCATTAGTAATGACTTGATGAGCCGCGTCGACATCCGCTTTCTCGAGGGTTCCATTGGCGTCAGCCAATTGCTGAACTGCGAGTTTCCCCATGTCCAGAACCACGGAATGTAGGTGGCTCATTTCCTGGTCGAAACGCTTAAAAATATGACCTTCGCCTTGAATTTTCATTTATCTGTCACCTGGTTTGTTACGTAAAGCGGTTTATGATGGTTGATTATTTGGGCGTCTCAACTGGAGAGTCCTACTTATCCAAATCTGCCAGTGATATACCCTTCTGTCAGTTCATGCACGGGATGGGTAAAAATATCGTCAGTGAGTCCAATTTCGATGAGTTTACCCAGATGAAAATACGCTGTTCTCTGGGAAACTCTCGCTGCCTGTTGCATGGAGTGAGTCACGATGCAAATTGAATACTGCTGCTTAAGCTCATCAATCAGCTCTTCGATCACCGAAGTTGCAATTGGATCAAGGGCCGAACAGGGTTCGTCCATCAGAATCACTTCGGGCTGGATGGCGATGGCTCTGGCGATACACAACCTCTGTTGTTGCCCACCAGACAACCCTGTTCCAGCTTGTTCCAACCGATCTTTTACTTCTTTCCATAATCCCGCTCTTCGTAAACTCGATTCCACAATTTCGTTGAGATCAGATTTGGTTTCCGCCAGGCCGTGGAGCCTCGGTCCGTAAGCGACATTTTCATAGACTGACTTAGGAAATGGATTCGGTTTTTGAAATACCATCCCAACCCGGGCACGAAGATAAACCACGTCCGTTTCCCTGGAGTGGATGTTTTCGTTATGCAAAGTGATTTCACCGCTGACACGGCAGATATCGATAGTGTCGTTCATTCGATTAAGGCATCTCAAAAACGTTGACTTACCACAGCCGGAGGGTCCAATCATGGCCAATACTTCGTTCTTCGCGATATCGAGGGACACATCGAAGATAGCCTGCTTATCGGCATAAAACACATCCACATTGCGGCAGGTTATCATGGGATCGTCGGAAAATGCATTCCCAACAGTTTGATACTCCTGGTTTTCTTTGAAACTCATTTTTGAATTAGACATTACTTATTGCACTATTTTTTCGTTGAGTATCCCAGCTGATAGGTCAGTTAATGAATTGATAAGCCGATTGATAAGATAGATCTGAGACCCAGGTAGATCCAGTTCTGATTGGCTCTACCATCGACGTTCTACCTTATTTCTAAGCATTGCAGTTAGGCCATTAATACTCACTAATACAATCAGCAACACAAGGATAGCGGCGGATGTACGTTCAACAAAGGCTCTCTCCGGACTGTCGGCCCAAAGGTAGATTTGTACAGGTAATACCGTGGAAGGTGAATCTGGGCCGGTTGGGATATCCACGATGAACGCCACCATACCGATTACCAGCAGCGGTGCGGTCTCACCCAGCGCTCGAGCAAGACTGATGATCGAACCCGTTAGAATACCTGGGGCAGCCAGTGGGAG
The DNA here is from genome assembly GCA_011088265.1 of Gammaproteobacteria bacterium. Lineage (GTDB taxonomy): Bacteria > Pseudomonadota > Gammaproteobacteria > Arenicellales > Poriferihabitantaceae > WLWV01. Next base: position 3,396 of record JAALKB010000111.1, on the reverse strand, counting down.
GACATGATGTAATATCATTTGTACCCGGGAGGCACCAACACCGAGAGCCGCTTCTCTAATACTTGGTGGAACCGCAGCGAGAGCGGTTCTACTTGAAATGATAACTGTTGGTAGTGTCATCAATGCCAACACCATTCCGCCCACCATGGGAACGGATCTTGGTAATCCGAAGTAGTTGATGAGAATAGCGAGACCAAGAAGCCCAAAAATGATGGACGGTACTGCAGCAAGATTATTGATATTGACTTCGATAAGATCGGTGAATCGGTTTTTTGGCGCAAACTCCTGTAGGTAAACTGCGGCAGCAACTCCAATGGGTAATGCCAGTAACATGGTAATTAAAATGGTGAATATGGAGCCTTTCATTGCGCCCCATATTCCGGATAGTTCGGGGTCTCGGGAATCTCCGGATGTAAAAAATGTCCAATTAAAGCGGGTTTCTACCCTGCCCTCAGCAACAAGCTCATCAACCCATGAGATGGTTTTATCGCTAACTCGCCGGTTACCTTCCTCGATGTTTCTGTCAATTAATCCTTTCATTAACATATCGATCTCATCGTCTGCAAAAACCCAAAATCGGTGGGTCGTACCGATTAGTTCCGGTGATTCGATAATGGAGTCACGAATGGCATACTCTGCCCCATTGCTGACAATTTTATAGAGTTGTTTCTTGTCTTTCCTTTTTTTTACATCTGGGAAGTCTTTCCTTAATGATTTTTTTATCATTTTGCCAAAGCTCGCAGATTTGATCGATGCCTTGTTGATAGGCTGATCAAAATTGTCTTCATCCAGGGAAATATCCACGGCGACGAGGGTTTGGCGGAGTGCGGAGGTAGCGTCCTGCACGATGGTTACCAATAGCCACAATAAAAACATCATTCCGATAACCATCGATATCATACCCATTTGCTGAAACCGTCTTTCCTTGCGATAACGACCGGCAATGGTGCGTTTTATGGTGCTCTCAACGTTCATGATCTATTAGAAGATGGTCAATTAAATGGTCTAACCCTGTTTAATACTGAATGGAGGTATCGGATCTGATAGTGAATAAATAGGACAAAAAAACCTAGTCATATTGTTCCTTGTATTTTTTTACGACTTTTAACGCGATCACGTTCAACACCAGTGTAATAACAAAAAGTGTAATCCCAAGGGCAAACGCGGCGAGAGTTTTGGGGCTATCGAATTCCTGGTCACCAACCAGTAGTGTGACGATCTGTACCGTCACTGTGGTCACAGAGTGAAATGGATTCGCCGTCAGATTCGCGGCAAGTCCTGCGGCCATGACCACAATCATTGTTTCGCCAATGGCGCGGGAAATTGCCAGCAGAATACTACCTACAATACCTGGAAATGCAGCAGGTAAAACTACTCGTTTGATGGTTTCCGAATGAGTGGCGCCTAGCCCAAGGGAGCCATCTCTGAGAGCTTGGGGAACAGCATTAATTACGTCGTCAGAAAGTGAGGAAATAAAAGGCAAAATCATGATTCCCATGACTAACCCAGCTGCGAGGGCGCTTTCGGACGCTACGTCAAACCCAAAACCGGAGGCATGGTTCCTAATTAGCGGTGCCACTGTAAGTGCAGCAAAAAAACCATAAACTACCGTTGGAATCCCCGCCAGTATTTCAAGTACAGGCTTGCCAATGGCACGGACTTTTGAACTGGCATATTCCGATAAATAGATTGCTGACAATAACCCCAAAGGAACGGCTATAACCATGGCAATCAGTGTTATTAAGAAGGTGCCAGTAAAAAGTGGAACTGCTCCGAAAGCACCACTAGAACCTACTTGATCCGCGCGGATAGCAGTCTGTGGAGACCATTCAAGGCCAAATAGGAAATCTGTAAGGGGAACGATCTGAAAGAAACGAATGGCTTCGAACAAGACCGATAAGACAATGCCGATGGTGGTAAATATTGCAATGCATGCACAAAGAATCAAAAAGCACTTAAACCCAAACTCAATCCGGTTTCGCATTGATCGTTGTCTGCGAAACCAATGCAGCGCTACCATCAATACCACTGGTAATCCAATAAAGAAAAGAAATAGGGAAAACAGGGTATTCATGGAGATGTTGTCTGTTGAAAAAGGACGAAGCTTGTAAAAGAAACCCCCATTCCCTAAAGATCAGAAATGGGGGGTGTCTGTCACAAATAACCGAACCTATTATAGTTCCAAACTGGTTCGATTTTCAGCATTCTCCTGAAATACTTCCATTTCTTCCTCAGGCATGGAGATCAGACCCCGATCAGCCAAATATCCCTCTTCACCCAGCGTGTCTTCGTCCACCAGTTCTGCAATGAACTCTGACATTCCGGGGGTGACCTGGATATGGGCTACTTTTCCGTAGACATATAATGATCGGGATACTGGATAAGAACCATCAGAAATATTTTCAAACTCTGGCTCAATGCCATCAACCAAAGAACCCTGGACCTTATCGCTGTTCTGGTCAAGAAAACTATATCCAAAGATACCGAATGCATCAGGATTTTTGTCAAGCTTCTGCACGATCAGATTATCATTTTCACCTGCTTCGACAAAGCCACCGTCTTCCCGAATGGTGTGACATAGAGCTTTATAGGCACCTTTGTCTGTTTTTTTCATGGCCTTGATCCAGTTAAAGGATTTACATCCTCCTTCCATGGCTAGTTCAACAAACGCATCACGGGTACCTGACGTAGGAGGTGGACCCAATACCTCTATTTTAATGGCTGGCAAAGAGGGATTCACTTCGTTCCAATATTGGTAGGTATTCTCTACTAGAGACTCACTGCCATCAGGATTAGGAATTTCCTTCGCAAGGGCGAGAAAAATATCTTTACGAGAGACGTCAGCCCGATCGGCTTTTTTGCTGTTGGCTAGAACGATACCGTCGTAGCCGATTTTAATTTCCAGAATATTGGTGACACCATTTTCCTGACAAATATCGAATTCTGATTTTTTAATTCGCCTCGAAGCGTTGGTAAAATCAGGATGGGCATCACCCACACCAGTACAAAACAGTTTCATTCCACCACCAGACCCAGTGGATTCAATGATTGGGGTATTAAAGTCAGTGGAACGACCAAACTTCTCAGCTACTACCGTAACAAAAGGATAAACCGTGGATGAACCGACTACTTGAATATTGTCCCGAGCAAAAACTGGCGCGCTGGTGACCACCGCGGCAGTCAATGCTGAAACAGATATTAGTTTAAAAACCGATTTACGCATTATTGAAGCCCTAAGTTAATTTTGAAGCCGAATTGTATGGACGATTTATGACAGATATGTGACAGATATATAACAATTCCAAAAAATAAGGCGCAGTAGAAACAAGTGTGAAATGGACTAACTAGTCCGTCCTGAAAAAAGGCGCGATGTCGTTAGCGATCATGCGTCATTTT
>JAALKB010000110.1 GCA_011088265.1 Gammaproteobacteria bacterium | reverse complement strand
GCAATCCCCTAAATAAGCAATTCAATGAGCCAATTTAATGAATCAATTTAACGAGTAAGGCTATGGCTGATCAAGTGTTGTATCTGTCGAGAGACGACTTAAAGAATCTGGGAATTACTACCCAACAAGCTGTTGAGAGCCTGGAACTTCTTATTGATAAACAAACGAAATCCGAAGTATGGGCCGCACCAAAAACCGTGGTTAGGCCAGATCATCGTTATCTGATGACTACTCTATCCGCTGCCAATGATCCCGGTTTGATGTCTGTTAAGTCTTTGGTTTTAAATCAGAAAAACCCTGAAAGGGGGTTGAATGCCATTAACTCTCTGATTACTTTACTCGACAGCGACACAGGCCTTCCAAGAGCGATTATGGACGGAAACTGGGTGACAGCGGTAAGAACGGCCTGCGCCAGTGCAGTTGCTGCCAGAAAAATGGCGAACAGCCGTTCTTCTGTTGTTGCATTCATTGGTTGTGGTGTGCAGGCGAATAGCCACCTTCAGGCGTATCTGGATCTATTTCCATTGACGGAAATCAGGGCGTATGGACGTGGGGCGCATAACATCAATGCACTTTGTGAAGCGGCCACAGAAAAAGGTTTAAGATCGGTGGTCTGCGCTACGCCGGAGGAGGCAGTAACTGGAGCAGATCTCATTGTGACTTCCATTCCCATGACCGTTCAGGTGGAGCCTTTTATTGATTGTAATTGGTTGAAACCGGGTTCCTTCGTGTCCTCCACAGACATGGGGTTGCCTTTTAAAGCGGCAAGTTTGTCTGCCCTGGATCGAATCATTATTGATGATTTTGAGCAGGAAGCGAGTATGCCCAATCCCATGGCGCCCATGGAGCTAATAAGTGGGGATATTACCAGTCTGGTAATAGGAAAGTCCTTGGGACGTGGCGCAGAAAACGAACGAACCATGTTCCTTTTCCGCGCTGTGGTGCTTGGTGACCTCGCTTTGTCATCGCTGGCTTATCAAACTGCTTTGGAAAAATCCATCGGTACCCTATTGCCTCTCTAAACAGATAATCAGCTACCTGGACAGCTTGGTTGTTATTGTCGATAGATCTTTCCATTTATCTGGTCGAGAAGAGGTTGTGAGGATAGGCTGGAAGAAGGAGTGTTAGCCATCAGCGAATCTGTTTTATTTTTCTGGGGTATCTTTTTGAGGTGTCTGAATGAAGCAATCCTGATAGTGAGAAACTTCCGGGCTTTTTGAGTTCAAAGTTTGAATTTCGAGACATAGGCTTCAGGATAAGACTTCAGGATAGGGCTTTCAGGTATTGGGTTTTAAGGATTGGATTTCAATTCCATTTTCGTGGTGAAGTTAACGCTACCGATTTAGGCTAAACCGTTGATTGTTTTCAAAAAATATATTCAAATCAGAGGATTAGACTAGATTTTTAATTGGAATTATAAATCAGGGCTTTCGAAAAGACGCTTGTTGGATTTGCATCAATAATAGTCTTTTCATACCGTTAGTAGATCCGATATGAGGCATGATGGATAAGAGTACGTCAGGATTTTCCTGTTGCAGATTCGCAATAATCTCGGGAATATCCTTAGCCACGTGGGCGCCGGCGGCTAAAAAATAGGGGAGAACCACGATCTCCCTGGCTCCGTTCTGGATGAGCTCATTTATGCTGCCTGGAATATTCGGGTGTCCCATTTCCAGAAAGCTATGTCTGACCCATGCAAAATCTGACTGATCATTCTCTTCAAGATATTCGGTTAATTGTTGGATTTCGTTATTGGCCTGTTCCCGACGACTGCCGTGGGCAATAATAAGAAGTGCTTTCATTAGGCTATTTCAGATACGAAAAGTGGGGAGTTAGTGGTTGGTCTGAGATCAGAGTTGAAACACGATACTAGGTCCAAGGTTGCATCAGGGATTTCGCCCGTTGCTTAGTCATGTTTATTTGTTGCTGGGAAATTGCGCGATCTTCCCAGCCCTGAACATGTTTACGAATCAGGGATTCAAGAGCAAAAAGATGTTCCGCTGAGTCATTAAGACATGGAATATATTCATAGACTTCGCCTCCGGACTCGATAAATATATCCCGGTTTTCCATGGCAATTTCTTCGATGGTTTCCAGGCAGTCTGCGCTAAATCCAGGACAGACAACTTGAATATTTTTGATTCCTTTGCTTGGCATGGCTTTCAGGGTTTCATCTGTATAGGGTTTCAGCCATTGCTTCGGCCCTAGTCTGGACTGGAAGCTTAGTGTCCATCGGTCATCGCTCAGCCCCAGTTTTTCTGCCAATAAGCGAGCGGTTTTGTGGCACTCACAATGGTAGGGGTCACCAGAGTCAAAATAGTCCTGGGGAATCCCATGAAACGACATGAGTAGGTGTTCGGCTTTCCCATGCTCTTGCCAATGAATATTGATTCGGGCTGCCAGGGCATTGATGTAGTTTTCATCATCATGGTAGTGATTGATGAAACGCAATTCGGGAATTCGCCGCCACTTTGAAATGACTCGTGTGACTTCATCGAAAGTGGATGCTGTTGTGGTCGCAGAATATTGCGGGTAAAGAGGCAGGATCAGTATTCGATTAACTCCTTTGTCCCTCAATGCGCTAAGCCCTGACTCGATAGAAGGATTGCCGTAGCGCATGGAAAATTCGAAATGAATAGATGGCATTTTTCCACTGGAATCCTCGAAGTGTTCGCCAGAAAAGTCGACGGAATCATCCCCAGAGTTGAATTGTGCTTTAATTCCACGCAATTGGTCCATTGAAATGGACATCAGTGGAGACCCGTTTTTTGTCCAGACCTTTTTGTAGGCTTTCGCAGATTTCCGGGGACGGGTGTTAAGAATCACAGCGTTGAGGATAAACCACCAAATCGGACGCGGTACTTCAACCACACGATGATCCCATAGAAATTCCTTCAGATATTTTCTGACATCGCTGGTTTTGGGGCTGTCAGGTGTGCCCAGGTTCGAAAGCAATACACCAATGGAGGGTGCGGTTTTATGGGCAAAGTCTGCGGATGAATGCGTATTCATGAAATCAGAAAGTTTGGAAATCGGACGCAAATTAAATACATACTGGACATAGGCTGAACATGGATCTGTTCAGCCAGAAAGAGTTGTTAGCTTGTGTTGTCCCAGTCCATAGGAGAGGATCGCCGCCACCGCCAAAAGCCCAGCGATAACATGATATTGATTAAACGGCTCGCGAAAGATAATTATGCCAACGCCGATGGAGGTGGTAAAAATGGAAAGCAGGGCATAAATGATGTAATTTGCCGCGCCGTGTTGGCTGTATAACCAATAGAAACCAATGAAGGTTAAAAAGAAACCAACGCCACTGATTAATATAAATCGAAGGTTCTTCATGAGGTAGTCCACATCCAGTGGAGATTTATTGGCAAGAGAGCAAACCAGAAACAAAATTGTGCAAATCACCAGGGCGCTAAGAATAAATTGAAACGGGTTTGCGGAGATCTGGGAACCCCTTTGTCCGTAAACAAAAAGTGCATTACCCATAGCGGCAAGTAAGGCGAACAAAAAGACTTTCATTGCGGTTTTGAAGGTATTTGAGTAGTTTTTGGTGTCGTAGTCTATCAGCGTAATAGATCATATCATCTTCCTTATAATAACTACGTAAAGTAGTTGTTCGAAATTCTCAGCGACAATGTGCGAAGACTGTGGTTTTGTTTATGTCTCAATAGGTATTCTCAATAAGGTTAGTTCGCCCATTGGGGATAAAAGCCGTTAGAATCCGAACCTGAATATTTCTAACCATTGAGTCGCTAAATCCAGGGCTATCAGCCAGCCCGCCGCCACCCGTAAATGGTTTTGCAGACTTAAATCAACACGGTCAGTGTCATTTGACAAATCGTACCGGCGAATTTTCGTGGGTAATTTCATATTGATGTTGGCCTGGACCGAAATGATGAACGACTTACAACCCGATATTCGTGTATCCGCTCGAGAACTGTTTTCCATAGACAGCGACTTACAGGTCCCTGCATTTAGCATCCGGGATGAACATGTTCCTGAAATTGATCCAGCCTACTGTTTCGATCATGATGTTACTTTAGCGATCCTTGCGGGCTTTTCCAATGATCGACGAGTAATGATCCAGGGTTATCATGGAACCGGTAAATCAACCCACATTGAGCAGGTGGCGGCGAGGTTGAATTGGCCCTGTATTCGAGTTAATTTGGACGGACATATCAGTCGTTTGGATCTGGTTGGCAGAGATACCATTGTTATTCGCGATGGAAAGCAGATTACCGAATTTCAGGAAGGCATTGTTCCCTGGTCATTGCAAAGGCCGGTAGCTTTGATTTTTGATGAGTTTGATGCGGGTCGTCCAGATGTGATGTTCGTCATTCAGCGAATCCTTGAGCGGGATGGAAAATTCACCTTGCTGGATCAAAATCGGGTAATCCGTCCACATTCCGCATTTAGGCTATTTGCCACGGCCAATACCGTAGGACTTGGTAATCTGAACGGTTTGTATCATGGCGCACAGGTGCTTAATCAAGCTCAGATTGATCGTTGGAATATCGTTGCGACCCTGAACTACTTACCCGCAGAGAATGAAGTGAATATCGTGATTGCGCAGGTTCCTGGTTTTAAGCTACGAGTCGAAGAGGTTCAATCCATGGTCACTGTGGCGGACTTAACACGAAAAGGTTTTGCTTCCGGTGACATCTCTACTGTTATGTCCCCCAGAACAGTGATCACCTGGGCGGAAAACACCGAGATTTTTGATGATATAGACAGGGCTTTTCGTTTGTCATTTCTGAATAAGTGCGACGACGCCGAACGCTCGATTATTTCGGAGTATTATCAACGAGCTTTTGGAAAGGAATTAGAATATTCCATTGCTCAGGGGGAATCTATTAAGGGAGAGTCTGTGAAGAGCGGGTTCGATAACTGATCTTTTTGTTGCGTGCAGACTTTGATCGAAACAGTTAGATGAGCAGCGAACAAATCAGAAGGCGTAAAATAGAACGTCACTGCGCGGCAACCATTCGAGCTCTATCAGGTAACCCCGAAGCGGAATTTCGTCGCGAACGTTTGTTCATGAACGGTCGAGGTGTTTCCCTTTATACCCCCCATCTTGCCGTGGATGTACTGACTCATCCCATCGGTCGTTGCCGGGGAGTGGCGGATGCGATGGCGTGTCGTTTAGTTTACAGTGATTCCCAGTTGCATAACCATCGGATGCCTGCGGATACCATTGCCAAATTGGTGTTCGACATCCTTGAGCAGCTAAGAACCGAGTCGCTGGTTCCCCGGGGGTTAGTGGGTGTCAGAGGAAATTTGAATCAGGGGTTTGACGGATGGTGCCGCCAGTGTCGCGGTGATGGAATCTCTGAGAATGAACTTGGTTTGCTGATTTATGGGATCGCGCATATCGTGCGATCCCGACTAAACGGCACTATGCAGGAACAGGAAGTTGAGGACATTATAGAGTCCACCCGGTTCAGGTTGGCACCTATTATTGGCGATGAACTAGCGCGCTTGCGTGAAACCAGGCGTGACCAGGAAGCATATGGCGATCTTGCACTGAGTATCGCGATGAAAATCAGTGCCATTGCCCGGGAGACAGAAGGCGAGTTAATGGATCAACAAACCGCTTCCGCGAGGCATCGTTTGATGATGCCACCCATTGATAATGAGGACGACCGATATATCGAAGGGGTGTTAGTTGGTGCAGGCGCGGGAGCTAAAAAGAGTGAAGACGGAGACCCCGGTTACTACATCTATTGTAGGGACTATGATAAACAGGTTGCTGGGGAGAGCCTCTATCGCCTCGAACAGAGAGTCACATTAAGAGACAAACTGGATAAACTAGTGGCGGCTCAAGCGATTAGTATTCCTCGATTGGCCCAACGACTGCAACGCATTTTTGCCATTGAATCCCGGGCCGGATGGGATTATGGCGAAGAAGAAGGGTATCTCGACGGTAGAAGACTGGGACAAATTGTGTCCAATCCTTCCTATCGGAAAGTGTTCAAGCAGGAAAAAAACTCACCCTATAGCGACACGGTAATCAGTTTCCTCATCGATAATTCCGGTTCAATGAAACGTCAGCGCTATGAAGCCGTAGCAGTCATGGTGGATATTTATAGTCGGGCATTGGAACTGGCAGGTATAAAAAATGAGGTCTTGGGGTTTACAACCGGTGCCTGGACCGGAGGTAAATCCATGAAGGCATGGAGAGAAGACGGGAGCCCTGATTATCCTGGGCGGCTTAATGATCGACTGCATATTGTTTATAAGAATGCTGAAACCACTTGGCGCAGAGCGAGATATTCTATCGCATCGATGATGAACCCCTTGCATTTCCGGGAAGGGCTTGACGGTGAGGCATTGCAATGGGCTGGAGAACGTTTGCGTAACCTATCCCAATCAAGAAAGTGTCTTGTGATGATCTCGGACGGCGCTCCCATGGATAGTGCGACCAGTAACTACAATGATGAATATTTTCTTGAACGTCACCTGAAATACGTGGTCAGCAACCTGGAACAGTCACCGGATATTGAACTAAGAGCTATCGGTATTGCATTGGATATGGAAGAGTTTTTCGAACAGGCAATGTCAGTGGATCTTACAGGAACCCTTGGTAATAAGGAGTTCCAGTCTCTGGAGCTGCTATTTTCCCGATGATCCTGGTCAATGTTTTCCCCAATCAGGATTCAATTAGTGGGTGTCCCAAAATGTAATAGTAAAAGAGTCATAAATGGATTCAGTAGAGGATGGATTTAGTAGAGAATACGCATTGGCTAAGTGAAGGATGACATTTAGTAACGACCTTATCCCGGAAATGATCCAGGTTCTCATGAGACGGTATGTAATCAATGGGTGTCCTTGATACGCGATGCTTAAGATACAATGCCTAACACACGTTTTACATATACTTTGTGTGCTACTCCCTGGTTACTTCCCGGTTATCGCAAAACTGCTTCCAGGGGACGGCGATTTTAATTCCGATTCTATGAAAGCGATGAAATGGGTAGGGCCTGGGTTGAGTGATGGGAATGGGTAAACTTTCCGGGTCCCGTCCGAGTGTCAGGTCTGCGAGTAAACGCCCCATTGCGGTGGATAATGCGACGCCCCGTCCATTGCATCCAAGGGCGGTATATAGGCCGGGAGCGGGGTTGTGGATATGGGGTAGGTGATCCTGGGTGACAGCGATCCTTCCTCCCCAGATGTAATCTATTGTTAGATCTGGCAGTCGTGGAAAAACGGTCTTTAGCCCTGTTTTGATTCGTTGTCGATCGTTGTTGTTAGGTAATTCATCACCTGTACCTGCGCTGCCGAAAACGAGTCGGTTGTCGGCGGTTTTTCGAAAATAAAATATCACTCGTCGAGTGTCTGCGAAGGTGTGTCTGTCAGGCAGAATGTGGGCATTCTGGTGCTCTGTGAGAGGAGCGGTGGCAGCCTGAATACTCACTACGGGAACGATGGTTTCCCGAATGCCGGGAAAGAGTTTATCGGTGTATCCATTGGTGCAAAGTAACACCTGATCGGCAGTGACCAATCCCCTTTTTGATGCTAACTGCCATCCACCCTGTTTGGAGGGAATTAGTTTTTCCACATGGGTTTGTGAATACAGGTTCGCTCCCGCTGCTTTGGCTGCATGGGCTAGCCCCCGAGCGAAAGACAGTGGTTGAATGGAGCCTCCTTGTGGGGCCACCCAACCGAGAAGATATCCTTCAGTACCACTTAGAGCGCTTAGCTCCTCTTTATCTATTAGGCGTAGCTCAGATCCTGCATCTGTCCAGCCTTGATAGAGTTCTTCGAAGGGCTTAATGGCAGCGTTGCCGTGCACAGCTCTAATCCAACCATTCTGCTCTGCGTCACAGTGGATATGATGGTTTCTTGCTAGTTCAAAAAGGGAATCAGCTGAATCTGATATAAACCTTGTGTAGCGATCAACCATGTCGTTTCCATAGCGATTTCCCCATCGATTTCTGATGGTTTCGGGAGACTCGTGTCCAATAGGATTGACTTGTCCACCATTGCGACCTGACGCTCCCCACCCGATTTCCCCGGCATCGACTACGGCGACTTTTTTACCTGCTTCGGCGAGTACAAGGGCTGCTCGGAGTCCGTTGAACCCAGCACCAACGATGGCGACATCAACATTGACCTGGTCATCCAGCGAAGTGGCTTCCGGTGGCGCTTCGGCAGTGGCGGCCCAAAGAGAGTTGGGGAGGGCTAAAGGTGACATGAATAGTAAAATCAGGTGGAATTTATCAAGTGTCTCAATTACTGAGGAGCGGGTCAATATGACAACCTGGGCCAGGTCGATTCAAGATATATCTGGCTTGAGCTTGGGGAGCAGTCTTGGGTATGAGGCTAATGGCTTATGGTATTGGTGTTTCCTGGGAAGTTTTGCGATGGCTAGGGGATCTTGTTAAGATCTTTTTTCAAAAATAGAGGAAGGCTGAAGATGAATGAAGGTCGTTGTTTATGCGCTAGTGTGAGATGGAAATTACTGGCAGTACCCTACGCAATTTATAACTGCCACTGTCGAATGTGTCAAAAGGTACACGGTGCGGCATTTGGAAATTACTGCTTTGTTAAGCCGAGTGAGATCGAGTGGCTGAGCGACACCAAAACCATTGTTCGTTATGCTTCATCAGAAGTGATGGTTCGAAGTTCATGCGATATTTGTGGTTCTGTTGTGCCCTATGCTGATCGCTCTGATGATTTTTGGGTAGTGCCTGGGGGGGGTGCCACGACGAAATGCGCAAACCTGACGGTAATATTTTCGTCGCTGATAATTCTCCGTGGCACAGTATTAGTGGTAATTTGCCTGCTAGTGATGGTTATCCCGAAGAATCTGATCTCTATGAATCTGATCTATATGGAGTGGGGCTCCCACCCCTTGATAGTCCCGGGGCTACAGTGCGAGATAGCTGCCTGTGCGGTGATATCACATTTCAAATAACGGAGCCTTTCAAGGTGGCCCATAACTGCCATTGTTCCCGCTGTCGTTATGGTAGGGCAACGGCTCATGCGTCCAATGGTTTTGTATCGAGCGACGGATTGCAATATCTTACTGGTGAAGATCGTTTGAGGTCCTATAAAGTCCCTGAGGCAAAATTCTTTACCCAGGTATTTTGCGCTACCTGTAGTTCTCTTATGCCTCGCAGGGACATAGATAGAGGAATTTGTGTCGTTCCCCTGGGTTCTTTGGATGATGATGCTGGAGTTAAACCCGTGGATCATATCTTCATAGGAAACAAAGCGAGTTGGCATGATATCACCGACGGCTTGCCGCAATTTCAGGAAGGGCCTTTGTGACTATTTCATGAAATTTAACTCATCCGATTCGCATAGGATCGCGATTAGAATAGGCGGGGTGAGGGGATTAGCATCGGTGACAGTTAGCAATCACTTTTATCATGGTTTCCTGGATTAGGGGTTGCCAACGTTGCAACACCTCCCGGAACACGAAGTTGTGAAATTACTATTTTTCAAGAGAACGAATAATGGCAACGAATATAACGGAAGTTGAGGGAGTAGAAATTCAGCCTAAACATAAGGCGAGTTGTCATTGTGGGGCCATTGAGTTTGAACTCGACTTACCCGATGGCCTGGTCAATGTTCGGCGATGTGATTGTTCATTGTGTCGTCGACGAGGTGCGATTGCTGCTTCTGTGCCACTATCCGGAATTCATGTTTTAAAAGGGAGCAATGACTTGACGTTTTATCAATTCAATACAAAAACAGCAAAACATTATTTTTGTCGTCATTGTGGTATCTATACCCATCATCAGCGCCGGTCGAATCCCGAGCAATATGGTTTTAATGTCGCTTGTCTTGAGGGGATCAACCCGCTAAAAATCGAAGACATTCCAACCTATGATGGGATTAATCATCCGGCAGATCGCTAACGCTAAATAGATGGGTAAATGGGCTTCAATATGAAACTCTAAAGCTCGCGAAGGAGATATCTATCTTTTGGGGCCAGGCTTTTAAATTTTGGGCAAAGGGATTCGAAGGAGTTCAAAGAAGAAAGCAATTCAGAGCTATTCAGAACAATTCAAAGGGTGATTGGAAATCCCATCTTTTCTACCATCTTTACCCAGAGCTTTCTCCATCCTCCTTTTTCATCCACTGTATCTAACGCATACATGGTTATTTTCGCGCCGATCCACCGAAACGGCTCGGGAGGGATATAGTTTGGTTGGGTCCTGGCAAAAGTCATCTTTGTTTCAGGGATATCTTCATCATGGAGTATGGCTAGAGCGACTCTGGCACCGAATCTTGAGGCAGTGACGCCGAAGCCCGAGTAGCCGCCGGCGAAGACCATGTTTCCTCCATGATATCGTTGGTAGTGAACCGCCATTCTGGTGGTGAGGGCAATGGGGCCACTCCAGGCGTGAGAAAATACAATTTTTCCTTTGAGTTGAGGGAAAGTACGATAGAAAGCGTTAACCAGTCGAATATAGGGGGCTGGAGACTTATCGTACAGTGGGTCGGTGTTATCACCGTAGAAGTATCCCAATCTACCGCCAAACAGGATTCGATTATCTTTAGTTAGCCGTAGGTAGTTGAGTTGGGTGCGAGTATCATAGATACCCTGTCGGTTGTTCCATCCTATACTTTCCATTTGTTCGTCCGTCAAAGGCTCGGTGACAACGATTCGGTCTCGAATTGCGCTGACCCGGTTACGGATTTTTCGATGCCCTACAGCCCAGGCATTAGTGGCCAACATGACTTTATTCGCAATAATGTCGGCGTGAGGCGTAGACACGAGAACCTTGTCGCCCTGCCTCTTATCTCGATGTATTTTGTTGGAGACATGGGGCGTGTATTCAAATATTCGGACTCCAAGCTCTGATGCCACTCGTTTTAGCTCCCTGGCAAGTTTGCCCGGATGAATAGTACCGCTTCGCTTTTTTGACCACACGCCGGCATGGAAGATGGGGGAGTGTATCTCGGATTGCACTGCATTTTTGTCCAGTTTTTGTGCGTCATGTCCGTATTTCAGGTAGAGCTCGAATCCCTCGTTAATGGCCTCCAGCCCCTGATCTCCAATGGACACAGTTAACTCTCCATTCCATTCGACATCACAATCCAGATTGTAATTCTCAACTGCTGCTCGGAACCCGTCCATGTTTTCTCTACCTAATCGTTCCAGCTCTTCCACTTCTTGTGGAAACATACGTTCGGTATTATCGATGCCGTGCATCACGGATGTTGACATGATTGCAGCAGGGCGACCGCTCGCACCATTAGCGATACTAAAAGCTTCGATTAAAACTACGTCTTTTTGCGGGTTTTTTTCCTTGGCCTGGATTGCACCCCACAAACCGCAAAAACCGCCCCCAACTACAAGCAGATCGCAATAAGTGTTTTGTTCAAGAACTGGATTTATTGATGCAGTCGGTAGGCTATCGAGCCAATAAGTCGTAAAGCGAGTAGCGTTGAGTGCCTGGTGTGCTATTTCATCGTTAGTTAACATTGATTTCTCCGATTGATATCACGATACCAATCCTTCCTGATAATTAGGTCTTGCTGGAAACCTGACTAGAACTCCCAAAGCGGTCTTTTTTCCATGGTAAATTGGAATAATTCAGTATGAAGTAATGACTTCATTCACTTTTGGAGACCAGGGTATGGCGCGGAGTCGAACCAGGTTTTGTCCACAAAGGCGAACTGACGAATAAACGACAAAATGGCGATATCTGCCACTGTAATCTGATTGGCTAGAAGATATGAATGCTGCTTTAGCTGGCCTTCTAGCGTGTCCAGAAAAAATAGGCAATGGCCCCGATGTTCTTCCTCAGAGAGATGAGGATGGCGATCAGCGTATTTATATCGATCAAGGTGGTATTTGAAAGGGCCGTCGTTCACTTCGATGATCTTCATCGCTGGCTCGATATACTCGTGGTCCCGTCCCAACCAGCAATGTGGATCATTTTTATCCAGTGCCCAGAAAAGGATATCAAGGCTTTCCTCTAAAACCTTACCATCTTCCAGTACCAAGACGGGAACAGTGGCTTTAGGAGATATCTTTCGCATACAGGGAGGTTTGTTCTTTAGTGCTATTTCCCGATATTCAAACTCGGTTTCGCTAACGTGTAATGCCATCCTTGCCCGAATTGCATAGGGGCAGCGGCGAAAGGAATATAAAATAGGGATGGTGTTCACTTTACGATATGTCGATCAGAGTAGTGAGTCTCGGGAGTGAACATTGTAGGGGAAAGTCGGGATTTGAGAAACTCAAAAAGGCCTTGGCAGTTTGAAAACCATGCAATCCAGTTTTAGAATCAGTGAGTTCGTGATAACTAAACTAAATTCGCGATAAATCTTCACTACTGATTGGAGTTATCCTATTCGGTTTTAGGGGTTATAAATGCTGGCACGGATAACAGTCAGATTGTTGTTTAATTGTTGGCTAAATGTCTGGTTAGGTGGTTAATTTACGATAAATATCAGCGACTTTTAGCGGTAGTTTACGAACCTCATCAACCACAACGTAACTCGCTGGGCCATACATGTGAGGCAAATAGTCCCCCGCCTCGGTGTCAATGGTAATGCAAAAAGGATGAATGCCCGTATTTCTCGCTTCCAACAAAGCCTGACGGGTATCTTCAATGCCGTACTCGCCGCGATATCCATCGTAGTCATCGGGCTTTCCGTCTGAAAGGGTGATAAGAATACGGGTTTGGGC
>JAALKB010000109.1:11705-12955 GCA_011088265.1 Gammaproteobacteria bacterium | reverse complement strand
GTTGTATCAGCTCCCAACGATTCTGCGAGAAATCCCATTTCCAGATGACCAATGCGTGCAACACCAATAGCAGATACCCAGGCACCCATGGCCCGACCTCTTAATCGATCCGGCACCACCATTTGCATCATACTTTGACTAAGAACGTCGGTAGCCACTGCCATAATGGCCACTGCGGCAATCGCCAACAAAACCAGCCAAAAGAATGGTGCCAAACCCAGGGCGATCAACGAACAACCAAACCCACCGGCGACACAAAGATAGACCCGACCCTTATTTTGCAACACCAATGCACCGGCGAATAACAAGCCCGCCACAATGCCCCCCGCTGCCCGGGCGCTGTGCATGTGCCCCAACCCCTGGGCACCTACACCCAACTTTTCCGTGGCAATCTCAGGCAGGGCTGTGGCAAAGGAAAACCCAAGAATTTCCACAGCGGAGGTGAGTCCGATCAAAATCAATAATCGGTAGTTATGACATATCTCATGCCAGTATTCTTTTAGGTTTTCACCCAAAGTAACAGGAATTGCATCCTTCGCCCGACCCTCTGTTCCTAGCCCAAGCAATCCCAGAAAACTGATCAGATGTCCGGCGCTCAGCACAAGGAATCCAATACCGCTACCCATGCCACTCAATACCCATCCAGACATAATTGCACCAAGCAATTGCCCGGATCTTGAACAAAGGTTTACTAGCCCAAGGCTTGCCACCGCCCCCTCACGTCCCACGATGTCATAGACATAACTCGCACGTACGGGGTTATAGATTGCCCTGAGGCTCCCGGAGCTAAAAGTCAGGAGTAGCAAAGCCCACAAACCAGGATCACCATAATGTAACAGGGCCCCAAATAATCCCAATAAAAGCACCATACAACCTTCGATAGCAGGCAAAATACGTTTGCGATCGATTAAATCTGACAACGCCCCGGCAGGAACACCAAAGATCAGCATGGGCCCAAAGTAGACAGCGAGAGATATACCTACCCAGGCAGTGGACCCGGTTTGCTGAAAAATCAAATAGCCCAGAATCACCTGCTCCCCAGTCATCCCCATGGAATGAAAAAAGGAGCTTGCCAATACCCGGAGATAGTCCCCGGACTTCAAAGCAGGATTAGCAATAACTCTTTTTAGAAATGAAACCATGTGGTTTTATAAAACTCCGGATCTCTGACCAAGAGATATTAGAATGAGGCCTTTGGATATCAATTATGGATATCAGCGATGAATGTCAGCGATCTTTGGCGTTTGGTC
>JAALKB010000109.1:0-11605 GCA_011088265.1 Gammaproteobacteria bacterium | reverse complement strand
TGGATATCAATTATGGATATCAGCGATGAATGTCAGCGATCTTTGGCGTTTGGTCTAACAGAGACTCTGCCTGATGGATAATATCTGGTATTGAGCGTGATATTAAATCCAGCAACGAACCCAACATTAGTTCTGACATCGGACAGGAATCATAGTAAACCGGATTCCAGCATTTAATCGGGATCAGAGAGTAGCAGCCTGGGTTCACGTTTACCACGATAATGAAAGTGGCTGGCTGGAACCCTAACCCCTTTTTCTGGTCACATAAACACGATAAGCAGACACTGGACAGCTACTGGTTTGAACCAATTGACGCCTCCACCCACATCTCACCGGCAAACCTCCCTACAGCAAACCCTCTCAAGGCAAGCATGGGCGCTAATCCATCATCGCTACATACTCTGGCTGGCGCTAGCGATTCCCGCCTGGCCCCTTGTGCTGGAAGTTCTCTTTGACGACCAACATTCCCCCCTATTGATGCACACCACAGGCACCTTCTCTGCACGTTTGCTGGTAATTAGCCTGGCCATTACTCCCCTGCGATATTTATGTAAAAGTTGGTCCAGCACCACTCCCGTAATTCCCGTAGTAATGTGGCTAATGGCACGCCGCCGCTATTTCGGTGTAGCAAGCTTCATCTATGCAGGCCTTCATACCCTCCTATACCTCCACGACACCTGGGACTTTGAAGAAGTTCTGATTCATGCAGTGAGACCGGAAATGCTAATCGGATGGATCGGATTTTTCATTCTATTACCTCTGGCGCTGACCTCAAACCACACTGCCGTACAACAGCTTGGACGATGGTGGAAAACACTCCAGCGATTTGCCCACCTCGCTGCGCTCTGCGTTTTTCTCCACTGGATTCTTTTCGATTTCCTACTCACAGAAGTACTCTCGTGGTTTTCGGTACTACTAATTCTCCAGATATACCGAATTTATCGTCAACGTTTTAGTGACAGATAATACCCGAACATCTCTAACACCTAAGGCTATAGGCAGACTAACGAATTAAGCCACCTCAATGAATTGCCGAAGCAGAACAGAGCTGCTGACTAAATCGCGGCTTTTTGTCGCTGGCGGTCAAGAAAACGTTTATGGGACTCCTGTGTTCCGTCATGGAAAGAGCCGGTCCACTGGTCCCAGGGCGTCTCCAGTCCACCGTAGTTGCACTCGAAATAGCGATGATGCATCTGATGGTGAAACGTTCCTAAAGGCAAAATCACCTTACCTTTTACAATAACACCCTCATAGCCAGTATGGGTGGTGGCAGCGGACAGGGTAAAGTACTGTAAATGAAACATAATCAGGAGTGGGTTTGCTGGCACAATGAAGTGAATCAATACGGTGCTGAGATAGATCAGGTGTTCCACGGGGTGCATTGATAAGCCCGACCACGGGCCCACATTGGTATTGCGATGGTGTAAGGCATGAATTCTTCGATAAAAAGGTGGCCAATGAATCAGCCGATGGATAAGGAAAAAGTGAGTGGTTTCCCACATCGGTAATAAAAAGATCATCAGCGCCAGCCAGAATAAATCCTCCGACAGAGAAAGTGACGGGGCATAGCCATTTGCTAACGCCCATAACATCAACACCTCATAAGCTGTCCATATAGTAACGCCGCTGGCCAGGGACCAAAACATATTATCCCGAACCTGAGATCGAAACGTGAACACACCCTTGTTAACCCCCAAAGGACGTGCATCATAGCGTCGTTCATTGCCCTGACGTTTCAGGATGTAGAAATACAGATGTAACCCTCCAGCAACCAGGATCATCAAACCCAGATTGCGTAGATAGACCATTGCAATCCAATCTAAAGAGAATTCCACACAGCGCTCAAGGGCTGGACTCAAATACACCCAACAAAAAACCGACAGTCCCAGGATAATGAGCCGTTCAGAAATAGGGAACCATCCACCAATCATCCATTTCAGTATACCCACGATATCCAGAGGCCAACGAAAGTAGGGCGATGTTTTTAAAGGCAGGGGCGGAGTGTAATTCCAGGCACTTCTGTTTTTTGTGGATTCGGTTTCTGCGCCAGAAACAGATTTATGATTTGATGAAACTTGCATTTTTTGCTCCACTTGGCAATAGCATCTGGCAATAGATAGACACTCAGAACATCTCGATTATTTTGAGTCATAACTGCCCAGCAATTACCAACCGATTTATGATTATCGATTCAGCACGCATAACATAGGAAGTTTATGCCGAATTGGCTCCATGCTACAAACAAAATAATTTGCGTTACAGACTAACCTTTTTGGAGGCACTGCACACCTTTTAAAACTGCGGCAAGGCAGTTTCAACAAGACCGCTACAGAACTCTGCCATTCTCTCGGGGCGATAGCAATCAGATGAAACAGTTTGAAATTTCCCCGGATACCCTCCTATTCCTTCGACAAACCCGGCAAGTCACGCTTATCGGCACATAACCTGATTATCTGCCATCCCTGTTAGCTCTTCGATCCTCGGTCGATGGCGACTCCCGACGAGATGCCTATCAAGAGCGCAAAAGCCCCAAAACCGACGATGGCTTCGACAACAGCCAATATCTCAGCTACCGTGTTTGCTGGAACCAGATTTCCATAACCCAATGTCGTGAAGGTGACAGCGCTGAAGTAAAAATTATCCCACACCCCGGTTACCACGGTGCGATTTCCGTCATGCACAACACCAAACAGCATATAAAAACAGGCAAAAAGGGAAATCCATTGCAACATCATGAAAAAGACAGTAATCGTGAATGTCGCAAAGCCGATACTTCGGCTTTGCACCATTTGTATCAGATTTACCAACGGTGCCACTGGACTGACCCCTAATACCAGCATAGGAAAAAGCAAGGCCCAAATTATGAATATCCACGGACTGATTAACGCAGTCAGAAAAAAAAGACCTACATTAAAAATGTTGAACCAGAACAGAAACCGATCTTTATTTTTCTCGTCTCTTCCTATCCATTTCAAAAAACTGGTTATAACGCTAAACCGTAACAACCAGGTAATGAGTCTTTTTAATCTGGACTGAAAGTTCACCATTCGTTTTGTCATGCCTTGGAGTCGTGACCTATCGTCTTTTTTAAGGGGTCATACCACAGAGCGGAATATCATAAAGGATTGGAGCCAGGTGGCTTCTATTCCTGAACGATTTTTGAAAACCAACCTTAAATCCATGTTGCAGATAGATTCAACATTTTTCCTGAAAAGCGTTGAAACAGTTTTCCCCTAAATCGTCCCTAAATCGCCCCTAAATCGAAAGCCTCCGAAAAGGTGTCATGGCTTCCTGAAATGCTTTCGATCTACTTACTATCCACATTTACTATCGCCGCAATTTAGACATGTCATACATCCGTCCATCATGATGCTGGCGAGTACATTGCATTTTAGACATAGCGTCGATCCAACCGGGAATGATGATTCTTCAGCGGTGAGATTGGCGCCCTGAGCCATCTGCTTTTCATTGTATTCCCGCCTCTTTTGGTCAACCAACGCTTGCTGATGTTCATCCAGATCGTGATCAACAATCATGCCAATCATTTTCAAATGCGATTCAATGGCTTCTCCAATTTCAGCCACCAAAGAAGGCATGAATCTTCCACCCTTTTTGAAATACCCCCCTTTAGGATCAAACACGCTTTTGAGCTCATCCACAAGAAAAGTAACGTCTCCGCCCTTACGAAATACCGCCGAGATAATCAAAGTCAAACCCGAAATCCATTGATAGTGGTCCATGTTCTTTGAATTGATAAAAATTTCAAATGGACGACGCTTTTCATAAGGTGTTCCCGGATTCAGCAACATATCATTTATGGTGATATAGAAAGCATGCTCTGATATCGGGGTTTTGATTTTGTACGTGCTACCGACTAACATTTCTGGTCTGACCACCTTTTCATGCATCTGAACGATGGTGGCCGAGCCTTCGTCAGTGTTAAGAGACTCCGTCACTGGCGATTCTAACCGGGGGGCTGCTGGTGCTGGCTTTCCGTCATCGGAAGATTGATCGGACTTAATCACATCATATCCAACAATTTTCTTTTCGATTTTTATACTCATATTCCGCTATTTTTTCTTATTTTTCCGTTGCCCAACATCAGGGTTTACCAAAAACCACCCAAATTGGGCAGATTGGACAAGTTGGGGAAGATAGTTATCAATAAATTTTTTGGAAGTCTTTCCGACCTTAATTTTGAAACTAAAAGCGTCCGTAATACCCTTCTTTTAGAGCATCAAACAAATTCGCTGCACTGTGAGTTTCGCCATCATATTCAATTTCTTCATTACCCTTGACCTCGACAACCTCACCGTTTTCCAACGTAAACTGGTACTTGGTATTTTTAAGATCCTCATCCTTGACCAACACACCCTGGAAGACCTCTGGATTAAAACGAAAGGTTGTGCATCCTTTTAGTCCTTTCTCCCAAGCGTATTGATAAATATCCTGAAATTCGTCGAATGGGAAATCCGTTGGAACATTTGCGGTTTTAGAGATAGAAGAGTCAATCCATTTTTGTGCCGCCGCCTGGACATCGACGTGTTGCCTGGGTTTAATATCATCGGCGCTGACAAAATAATCCGGTAATCGGGTTTCTTCATCTGCCGAAAAAGGTTTTGCATCGGGATTCACCAAATAACGGTAAGCCAATAATTCATAAGAAAAAACGTCTACCTTCTCTTTCGATTTTTTCCCTTCCCGAATCACATTACGACTATACATATGGGCGAAAGAAGGTTCGATTCCATTGCTGACATTATTGGCAAGTGACAAGCTGATCGTACCGGTTGGGGCGATGGAAGTGTGGTGGGTATATCGGCAGCCTTTTTCAGCGATGTTGGTCTGGATCTCTTTGGGAAACTGCTGCATATATCGACTGTAACGTCCCATGAGTACGGAGCCTTTGATTTTGTCACCCACTTTATATCCGTCTTCCATCATTTCTGGTCGCCGGGACAACATCTCGGTGGTGATGACATATTCTTCTGCAAGGATCGGGGCAACTCCTTTTTCCTCTGCCAGTTCCACACCGATCTCCCAGCCTACGGTGGCCATTTCTTTGGCCACACGCTCAGTGAAACCCAGAGAATTCTGGTCTCCGTATTTCATTTTCATCATAGTCAGGGTTGATCCGAGACCCAAAAAGCCCATACCGTGGCGTCGCTTGGACGCAATCTCATTTCGCTGCTGCTCCAACGGCAAACCATTAACCTCGACCACGTTATCAAGCATTCTGGAAAAAACACCCACAACCTCCCGATATTTTCCCCAGTTAAACTGGGCTTCATCAGTAAATGGTTTTTCCACAAATCTGGTTAAATTAACCGAGCCAAGCAAACACGCTCCGTGAGGAGGAAGAGGCTGTTCGCCGCAGGGGTTAGTGGCGCGCACGTTTTCGCAAAACCAGTTGTTATTCATCTCATTAATACGATCAACCAGAATGAAGCCAGGCTCTGCATAATCATAGGTAGAGTTCATGATTAAATTCCATAACCGCCTGGCGGGTATGGTGCTGTAAACACGGCATGCCGTTTGACCCATGTCATTCGTCATATAACTATGATTATCAGACCAGTTTCGCCAAACAATTTCATACTCACCGCTTTCAATTTCATGGGGTGCTGCAGGGAAGGACAATTTCCACTGGGCGTCATCCTTAACCGCCTGCATGAATTCATCCGTGATCAGGCAGGACAGATTAAACTGCCTGAGCCGACCATCTTCACGTTTTGCCTGGATAAACTCCACGATATCTGGATGGGAGATGTCAAAGGTCCCCATCTGGGCTCCTCGTCGTCCGCCAGCAGAAGAGACGGTAAAACACATGGAATCGAAAATATCCATAAATGAAAGCGGACCAGAAGTGTAAGCACCAGCGCCACTCACAAATGCTCCTTTGGGACGCAATGTAGAGAATTCGTAACCGATTCCACAACCGGCCTTCAGCGTTAGACCGGCTTCATGAACAGCAGCAAGAACACCATCCATGGAGTCTGGAATAGTGCTTGAAACCGTACAGTTAATGGTACTGGTTGCAGGCTTATGATTGTGCGCACCGGCATTAGAGGTAATACGCCCCGCAGGGATTGCGCCATTTTTAAGCGCCCATAGAAATCGATCATACCAGTGCTGGCGTTTTTCTTCTGTTTCCTCAACACTTGCCAATGATTTTGCAATCCGGGCATAAGTCGCCATGATGTCAGCATCGACGGGATCTCCCTTCATGGTCTTTAAGCGATATTTTTTGTCCCAAATATCCAGGGATGCTGGCTGTAGGGCGATCTCTTCGAGATCGGTGCCCCTATCAGCAGCGTGGGCTGCATTGGCCACTTTCATGTATCTTCCTCGTTTATCATTTCGGGTCTAGCAGGCATTGATTCGGATATCCGTCGAATCCTGCTTAGCCTTAATTACTGGTATTGGGTATCTTCTTTTTTTAATCTTCAGAATATCGTGCCCGTTGCATACGATTTGCTGAAAAATCTGTCTCTGGATACCCTGGAAACGCTATTCATGGTTCCGGTCCCTGGATTTAGCTCGTCCCTTTCCTGAAAACTGGAAATATTCTTGCTTAATCTGCCAAACTACTGATTTTCCCTATTTTTTCCTAATTCCGCGAAAAAACTATATATAGTGGCAAGAGGGTAATGCTATACCCAATATAGGCGGTTAGTCAAAATTTTTTCGATTTCCTTCTATTTCAATCAGTTAGCTGAGTTGACGAAAGTCCAGCTAGAAAAATATCCAAAAATTCCCCCTGAAGTTCCGCCGCAGCGACCGAAATTAGGCCTACAGCCCGAAGAATTAGCGGAAAAAACCATGGAAATCTGGAAAAAAATATCTTGATGTCGCATGGAGAACACTACAATCAGAAGCCACTAACACCCTTTTTGAGCCAAAAGAAAACAGGAAATCCATCCCAGGGATTCTAGCGAATCAGAGGCAAAACGCGGTCCGGAAAAAGATGATTCAGACAATCGGTATGGCCAAAAGGACAAGTACGCTTAAAACATGGTCGACAGTCAAGGTCTAGACTCAGACGATGACAGTTTTCCGTCAACGGTGGGGTGAATTCATCTGATGATGAACCGTAAATCGCCACCGCCTGACAACCCACAGCCGCAGCAACATGCATCAAACCCGAATCATTTGTGACCACCCACTTCGCCATGGACATCAAGTCAATGGCCTCTCCCAAAGTGGTTTTACCGGAAAAATCATGGCAATCATTACCACTGAGTTGATTGATTTCCTGAGCAATGGGCTGATCCTTATTGGACCCAAACAACCAAACCTGCCAACCCTCCGCAATTTTTGCCCTAGCAACTTCTGCAAAATGAGCCGCTGGCCATTGCTTCGCTGGCCCATATTCAGCTCCCGGGCATAATGCCAATACTGGCTTATCTGCAATGAGACTAAATTTTGTAAGGGTTGTTTGTACCTGCCCATGATCTACCACAAGAAATGGTTTGGGCGGAGATTTAATATTGTCTTGATAAAAAATATCTCCGGATAATCGACCTGCGGGTAATCCAAGATAGAGATATCGCTGCACATTCAGCGGTAAATCCTCAGGAACAAGCTTTCGAATGTCGTTAAGTAATCCCCATCGCTGTTCACCAACAAAACCGGTACGCAGAGGAATACGGGCAAACCAGGGGATAAGTGCGGATTTTAGGGAGCCTGGTAAAACGATAGCCTGATGGTAATCTGATTTCCGAAGCTGTTTCGCCAATCCATAACGTGTTCCCAATTTCAGTTTACGATGCCCGACGGGCATAGTAACAACCTCGCTGACCTGGGGCATCCGGGCCAACACCGGCTCGCTCCAACCCGGCGCCAGTACCGTGATCTCCAGTCCATACTTCTCCCTTTTTGCCTCGGCCTTCAATAACTGAAACAGACTTTGCGCCATCACCATGTCCCCAACCCAGGAAGGTCCAACAATCAGTATTCGCTTGTTTTCAGGCAAGGTTATTTCCCATGATTGGGTTGAGAACAAATTGAGAACAAAAAATCGCCCATTTCCGCAAAAGAAATGGGCGATTTCAGAATAGAGAACAGAAAACCGTATCTATTTGATTTAATGAGATGATCCAGCGGACCCATTGAGAACGTATACCGTACCGCAATAAGGGCAAGCTTCTTTGCCACTACTTTCGATGGGTAGATACACTTTAGGATGAGAATCCCACAAGCGCTTGTCCGGCATAGGACAATGCAAGGGTAGATCTGCTGCGGTTACCTCTACTCGCTGACTCGCGTTTGGTTGGTCTGAATCTATTTGTTTATTTTCCACTTTTATCTGGCCTGAATAATCGAATCAATAGGACAACTAGCTTTATACATAGGTTAACCAGCTTTCATATTCCGGAATGCGACCATGAACGGCGTCAAAAAATCGACTTTGGATTCGCTCAGTAATGGGCCCTCGACCACCCGCACCAATTTGACGGTTATCCAGCTCGCGAATGGGGGTAACTTCTGCGGCAGTTCCGGTAAAGAACGCTTCATCGCAGATATACACTTCATCCCGGGTGATGCGTTTTTCCACCAGTTTCAACCCTTCATCTTCGATGATTTTGACTGCCGTGCTGCGGGTAATTCCATCCAGTGCCGAAGTAAGATCCGGGGTATAAACTATCCCATCACGAATAACAAACAGGTTTTCCCCGCTTCCTTCCATCACAAATCCGTTGGTATCCAATAATAGAGCTTCGTCGTAACCGGTTTCTATGGCTTCCTGCAAGGCCAGCATGGAATTGATATAGTGTCCATTCGCTTTAGCTCGACACATACTAACGTTTACATGGTGACGGGTATAGGAGGACACCCGAACCCGAATGCCTTTTTCCATATTTTCCTCTCCCAGATAGGAACCCCATTCCCATGCAGCGACAGAGAGATGTGTTTTCAGATTATCTGCCCGAAACCCCATACCCTCGGATCCATAAAACGCCATGGGCCGAAGGTAGGCCGACTCAAGACCGTTTTGCCTGATCACGTCAATCTGGGCCTGGGAAATGGTTTCCGCATCAAAGGGAATTTTCATTCCAAGGATATGGGCAGAATTCAGTAAGCGGCGAGTATGCTCGGGAAGGCGAAAAATGGCGGTTCCTTTTTCAGCATTATAGGCTCGAACTCCTTCGAATACGCCCAAACCATAGTGCAAGGTATGGGTCAAAACATGGACTTTGGCATCCCGCCAGGGAACCATCTCTCCATCCATCCAAATGACGCCGTCACGATCACTAAATGACATTTTTTTACTCCAGGGTTAGGGTTAAGCACCGCAGCAGTTACGCTGCACTTTATGTACCGCTTATTATGTATTGCGCGTTGTTTACTATCCGGCTTTGCTTTCAAAAGCACGGTTTTGTCTTCTTTTCACCGAAATTTTCCGAATTTCGCCGACATAGGCAACCAATTCAATATAACTCTGTTATTTCATATCCCACGCGTATCACAAAGCAATATTTCCTGACTGTCATTCTTCAAACAGGTTGAGCGTAATCCACGAAAAATAATGGTGTCGATGAATGCTATTTTCCGAGGTCGATAAATAGTTCACATCGACGTCATTGTCAACTGAAAGTCGAGGCCCATATCGATTTTATTGCCGCCCTCTCTTCTTTCAGGACGTCCCAGGGCACCAGCACTGGCAGATCCATCAGTTTCAGGTCCAGGGACTGGCGCAAATAGGTTCGATAAACCCGAATCAGCGTGGCACTGATTTCATCTGGGATTATCTCATACTTCACCAAAGCCCTGATTGTATCCGTGGTGGTTCCTGGGTGTGTTAGAGAGGGCACATCATGAGCGTTTTTCAATATCCAGTATTGTAGTAAGAATTCAATGTCAACGATCCCTCCCTGGCCCAATTTCATATCATATTTTGTGTCCGTAGACTGGCAATTGACGTCAATCATTTTCTGCCGCATGGACATCACATCCGCCTTTAACTGGGTCTCGTCCCGTTTTAAACGCAGAATACGTGCCCGGGCCTCCTCGAATCCGGTGATGAACGCCCCATCACCAACCACCGCTTTGGCTCTAACCAACGCCTGATGCTCCCAGGTCCAGGCACTATTTAGCTGGTATTCCACAAATCCGGTTAATGATGTAACCAAAGTACCTCTACGACCGCTTGGCCTTAGTCGCATGTCCAATTCATAAAGCGTTCCCGCCAGGGTTCGGGTTGTTAGCAAATGAATCAACCGTCGACTTACCCGACTATAAAAATACTCTGCTTCACCGGAATGCCCAGCAGGTTGCACACCTAATTTGGCTCCTTTTTCGGATAGTGTTTTCTCAAAACACACCACAATATCAAGATCAGAGTGGTATCCAAGCTCCCCACTGGCAAACTTTCCATACGCAATTACCCCTGCCACGACGTTATCCACTTGCTGCTTTTTCTGGATCGCTAGAACAGCCTGATGAAAAGATTCTTCAAGCAGGGCTTCTGCCAGTTGACTTAGCTCGTAATGAATATCGTCAGCGTCCAGCGTACCCAATATGTCCGCTGCTGCCACCCGTAGCACATGGCCATGATGGAATTCGCGCATGGCATTAATCCGAGCTTCGTCATCCTGCTCATCAACCTGGCTCATTCGATACTTAAGTGCCCCTCGAATATCACCTTGTCCCGTGAAGAGAGATTCATCAATGGGACTCAGAAGTTCGTCCATCACCACGGGGTGTTGGCCAATGTATCTGGCTATCCAGGGGCTTGCGGCACATAGATGCAGTAGCTGTTTTAACGCAATGGGATTCTCAATCAATAAACTTAAGTATACGGAACGACGACCAATGGCTTCTACTACAGAAATAAAAGCAGCCGTTGCCCGTTCGGTTTCATGATGGGTAAGGGCCTGACGTAATGCCAATGGAATGAGTCTGTCGATACGGTCCCGTCCATTGCTGGAGAACATCTGATAGAGACGCCCCTGACGAAACTCCTTTAGCAAAGAATAGGTGGACTCCGGTTGGGAAAACCCGGCAGACGCCAAACCCGCACTCGCCAGGTCCTTATCCAGAATGCCTTGCCAGGCATTCGCCAGGCCCCGGTCGATGCTGCCTTTTTCTTCTTCATCTTTTCCGGCTTTTCCTTGCCGGGTTTCACTGTCAGTTGTTTCGTTGCCCCCAGGCGACTCCAGAATCAGTTTGAACTGATCATGAATAACGGCACGGTGGAAATCAAGCTGCGTCAGATAATTCTCCCAACAATCAAACCCCATGCTCCATGCCAACCTGAAGCGATCCCTGTCCGCGGTGGGCAATTGCTGGGTTTGCCGATCGGCCACCATCTGCAATCGATGTTCCGAGTTTCTCAGAAAGCGATATCCTTCAACCAGCGCATCTTTCACTGTTTTATCGATAACGCCCAGTTCCACCAACACAAACATGGCCTGATAAATGGACGTGGTTTGCAATCTATTTTCCCGTCCTCCCCGAATTAACTGATGACTTTGAACGAGAAACTCCACTTCCCGTATACCACCCCATCCGAGTTTGATGTCATCGTCGATGCCTTTCTTCGTGAGTTCACGGCGAATCATTGACTTCATTTCCCGGATAGAATCAAAGGCAGTGAAATCTA
>JAALKB010000108.1 GCA_011088265.1 Gammaproteobacteria bacterium | reverse complement strand
CGGAGGTGGTTAGCTACACCCCTGTGGGAGCGGCGAATGACATTGTTTCCGGTATTGATGAGCCAATGGTCACGGAATTTGGGATATTACGACTTGAAGATAAAGGCGGGGACATCTTTGAATGGAGCTATGAACCTAACGCGCGAAGTCAGCCAGATACCCAGAGGTTCGTCATCAAGACCAGGGAGGAGATAGATCTGGAGTTGACCGTCTCTCTGGTGAATTACAAAACCAAGCCTCAGTTGGTCACTGCTCAGATGGCGATAGCCAATCTGGATGCTCCGACGGTCTCGGTGTCGGGACCGCAAACCATCGCAGAAGACTCCTCCGGAGAATTGAAGGTTTTCTACCACGTTGATACCTTTGACCACGCTGATCCGGGCAATAGCGGATTAAGACTGGGCGCCATACCAACGTTGGAAGGGTTAGACGAAGGGCGTTCTGTTGAGATCGTTGATGGTTTATCCCTTAATTCGGGGGCGTCCACATTAACAGCAGAAATGTTTGTTCGTGCGCCTGATTTCTCTGGCAAAAAGGGCCTACTAACCGCCAGGGTTGATGGTGACGAAAAGGCGATTCTGTGGCTGAATAACCGCAACATAGAGGCGCTTGGTGCTTCATTGTCCTATGCGCTTCCAGCAGAGATCACAGCAAATCAATGGATTCATGTCGCCTACGTTATCGATGAGGATTTACATGAACTTTATGTCAATGGTCAACGTGTACAGGAAGGTTCAGACGGCGCTACGAAATTTCCAGGCCGTCTTAATGCTATCGGACGTGATGAGTATGACCACTACTTCAATGGTGAGATAGACGATGTTCGGATCTGGAGTAGTGTACGAAGTGATACTGAGATTCGGGATGCCCATAATAATGCGCTGGCTGTAAATGAGGATGATGTTGAGAGCAGTCTCATTGGATATTGGCATTTCAATCAGGCAAGTGTCGATAACCGAATGGACGGCACCATGGAGGTTCACCTCAAGGATGAAAACGGGATAGAAATCGCGCTCGATGATCCCAAAGTCAATGATGCGTTGTGGTTTATCCGCGGGCAGGCAAAGTGGGATGAGGATTCCACTGGTGAAGGAGATTTTACCTTAGCAAGCGCGACAGGCACGCTATCCACGCAGCAGCGAAACATTATGAGTCGCCAGATTCAAGGCGGGCGTTCTGTATTTGCTGCGGCAGATTTTGACCAGGACGGTGATGCAGATGTGGTTCTGCTGGAAGGTAATGGTGCCCTGCATCTGCTTCAGAACCGGGCTGTCAATCGATCAGGAAGAATTGATTTCAAGGAAACCCGATTACCGCACAAAGTGGGTAAAGGAATGTCCATTGCAGCAGGAGATGTCAATGGCGATGGTTTTCCGGATATGGTGTTAGCTGATCAGACGGGAAAATTCTACCTTCTGGAAAATCGTGCGCGTAATCGAGCCGGCGAAAAAAACAATAACAAAAAAGCCAATAACAAAGGCGTTTTTGCCCGTCCTGTGATTCTCAAGGGGCAGAGTCGTTTGTCCTCATCGTCCAGAATTTCTCCTGTTCTTGTGGACCTTGACGGAGATGCTCGTTCTGAGCTGGTCGTCGTTGATGACGGAGGCGATATTCGACGCTATCGGCTCGACGGGCAGCAGATGCAATTGATCGACGAGCCCCTTCTACCTAGGCTACCGCATTCAGATAACGGATATTTTATTACCTTTGCTGATTTGGATCAGGATGGGGATGCGGATGCGGTGGTGGATCATCTGGATATCGTTCCCGGACAGCCAGTGGGCCGTTTGCGCTTCTATGAGAACTATGGCGATGCCAGTTCGCCCTTTTTCGTTCATTCTCCTCGCAGCCGCATAGCATATCGATTGAGAGAGCTTGATCGGGTAACGCAATATGGGGATCTTCACCTACGCCATGTTTATGATCAGATTGGGTTTTATCAAATGGCAGATCTGGATGCGGATGGTTACGTCGACTTATTGCAAGGCGATGCCAGAGGGCAGGTTCACGCGAGGTCTATCGAGGATGGGAAATCGGTCATTATCCCGGATGGTCAGACCGAGGCTAGAGTTACCGTGTCCGTTACTGATGATGATATTGAAGAGCCCGTGGAGTCTGTGCGAGTTAGGATCGTCGAAGGCAATATCGCCAGTTCGAGTTATCAGGGGATGCCGGGTAAGGATCGGGTGTCGATTGAAATCCAGGATAACGATAATCCCGAACTGGTAGTGACGGATAACGCTGGGAATCCGGTAGCGACATTAGTTGAGTTTGATCTGTCTGAAACAAGCGGTGTGGCAGAGGTGTTTCACGTTCGTTTGAACAGCGAGCCGAAAGGCGAAGTGCTGGTCAGGGTGGCGAGCAGCGACCCTGCTCATGGTCTGGTGGCGCTTACGGATGACGCGACGCTCTACCAGAAGGAACAAACTTTTGTTTTTGACGGCGACAATTGGGCGACGGATGTTGCACTGTATTTCAAGGCAGTGAATGAGGAGATTGCTGACGATGGCCAGTCAGTCTATTTCGGCATTGTGACTCATAGTGATGACAATAGTTACATGGGCCGTGCGTTTGGTTTGAAGGCTAGCCCAATTGCCAATGATGACATAGCAGGGGTCCGTATTGGTATGGATAAGTTGCCAAGTGCCGCTGTGATGCCAAGTGCTGTGTATGCGGATGAAGGGGAGATCAATACAATGAAGGTTGCGCTCTCCAGCCAACCTTCCCGCCCTGTTACCTTGCGGCTAGTGCCAAGGGATGATGAACTGACGTTCTTTCCACAACGACGAATTCTTTCCCATGTGGTGGCGAGAGGCGTATCCCGAACGATTATCGTCAAAGATGCGGCGGATGTCGGGTCGGGGGAATGTTCAGTGGAAGATGGTACGCCAGACGGTGGTACCTTGAGTGAGGGAGTTTATGGGACACTATGCTGGCAAGCTGATGGGTTTTATACCTACACTCAGGATCCAGTGATATCCGTTCCCGAGCACGGCGCAAAAGAGAGCTTTGCGTTTATCGTGGATAATGGCTACGCCAGCCGGAGCACTGAAGCGCTGGCGATCAGATTACCAGGGGGATTGATTGCTGGAAGTATGAGCTCTGCTGATGGAAAGAAAGCAAGCGTAAGAGCGGCAGGCGAACCTTTTACACGGAGTGGATCCATATTAGGTAATGGTCGTCATCTGGCTGGACAGTCAATGGAACTTGTTTTTACTCCTCGTGATTGGGATGTGGAACGAACCGTTGCCGTGGCGGCGGTGGATGACGATAAGGTGGAATATACCCATGAATCCCTTATTGATGTGCTTTTTAGCAACCCGGTTATGGGAGTGTATGGTGAAATGGGTGTGCTTGAATGGAACCCGGATGGTTCAATCCGTTATACGATTCCGGATTCTACACCGCTTGAGGTGGGAGTTTATGAAGAGCGTCGATTCTTTTTCACCCGAAGTGATGACCCTGAGAAAAACTATTGGCTGGATTTGAAAGTTAGTCTCACGGACGATGATGGTGATCAATTGAGTGATCCGGTTGTTAGCGTTGATCTGTCCCTTGATGGTGGTACAAGTTTCAGCCCTCTCTCTGACGACACATCAGCGATGAATGCCTATCGTTTTATCGGTAATCTCGGTCTGGGCGCTGTATTGACCGGTGTGGACTTGGCGGAACTGGATGCGGCCTACATGGCGGTTCAGGTGGCGTTGGCGGACAGTCCCATCGCCGTAAGTATTCAGGATGACGATTTACCGATTGTGCGAGCGGGAATTGATTTACAAGGTGATGAAGTATCTCATCCTGGCTACTTTACGTTGAGCGTCACTGAGCCAGTGGGTTTGCCTGGCGGTTTGCCCGTGTCCTATGAGCGATTGAGTACCGTTGCGGATGATCCCAGGGTGACGACCGAGCTGAGTGACCCTACCGGTGGTCTTCAGGACCCTGGACCAGACTTTCAGATCACTGAAGATTTGAAAACCGGTAAGCTTTTTATCCCTTATGGTAAAACCCGTGTGAGTTTTCCGATCTTTTCCACCGACGATCCGACCCCGGAGGAGTCGTTGGCGATGCGTTACGAGCAGGTCATCGTGAAAGTGGTGGAGAACAATGCTTATCGACTTGATCAACGCTTTCCGGAACATCAGGAAGCGGCAGTACGGATTATTGATAACGAGAAAATAGGATTGAGGGTAGTGATGCCGGCCAATGGATTATTGATAGACGAGGGCAGTTACAACAGTTTCAAGATTGGACTGAAGTCCCAACCCCAGGGCGATATCAGTATCGATTTTTATAATAACCAGATACTGTCAAATCATCTGTTTGATGGATCCACTGTGCAGGTAGGCAGCATTGATGATGAAAGTGAAGAGTTTGTCAGCAACGTGACTTTTGGACCGCATAACTGGAACCAATGGCGAAAGGTGACGGTCCGGGCGTTCGATAATCTGAGCATGAATCGGGACAGTCTGGAGCCCAGGTTTGGAAATGTGTTTTACACTGTCACCAGTCCAACCCTAACCAATTGCGATACGGATGTGACGAAATGCACTCCTTTTTACAATACGGAAAAAGGCGCTCTGAATTTCAAGGTGTCGAGTGATTCGTTTGCAACTGAACCTGAGCCTCTCAATACCACTGTAATCAAGGTAGACGGCGTTGCTGTTTCTGATGGTAAGAAGGTGTTTGACGGCAGCTATGGCCAGTTAACACTGACGAAATCAGCCGATGCCTTCAAGGGGGATTTTGCGTATCGCAGAGATACTTCCCTGATATCGGATAGTGTTTTAATCAGTGAAATTCTGAATTCGGAAGCTCAAAGGATAAAGGATGTTTTTGCCTACGAGTTGGAAGATGGAACACGACAAAATCTAGCGGTAGAAATTCAGGCATTGAACCGCGTTACGCTGGATACGAATACCGGTTCTGTCACCAAAACGGGGAAATATGGCTCTCTTGAGCTTGGAACAGATGGGGCATACACCTATACATTGGATTCCACAGTAATCGCTGGTTTGTCATCAACTGAAGCATGGAGGGTACAGGATACGTTTTTATATGCACTGACGACGCCTGAAGTTAGTGGTGGAGAAGCCATTGATACGTATTACAGCTTCAAAATCGCGATTCTTCACGAGGCAGATGGCGCTGGAGGGTTCGTCAAACGGGCCTATATTCCAGGAGATCCTGCCAATCGCGATGGTGGTTGCGATCTAAATGCGGGCGATGTTTGCACTGGTAATGTCTTGAGGAATCAGCTCGGTGCGCCTTCTGAAAACGAAACACAGCCCGAGCTTACGATCAGTCAGGTGGGGGAAAGTGAACTTGTGCCGGTGGTGACCAGCATGTATTTGCAGGACAATGCCGGAGATGATCTGCTGGTGAATGGTAGTCGAATTTTGACGAACCCCCTTTATACAACCAATCATCTCAATACCGTAGCTGATTTGCAGCCGGTCTCCGGCGATACCAAAATCCCTGGCATTAACGGAATTTTGACGCTGGATGGTGCTGGTGACTATAGCTATCAAATCCCCTTGTCTGTATTGCAGGAAGGGCTAGGTTCCGGCCATGAGCGAAAGTTATCGGACCGTTTTCATTACTTCCTGGACAATGGCGCGGAGTCCTATGTGGATATAGTGACTATCTATGATTTCGATACCGAGACGGCTTCAATTAGTGCGGATGGAATTCCGTTGGGAGTCTCTTACGATTTGGGGCTATCAATGTTTCTGGCTGAGGGGGATCTATCGCCTTTGGCTTTAGATAACACACCGCTTACGGTGACCTATTCAGGTCTTTCCCATTCCAGCGTTCGAGTTTTGGATACTCCTTTGGACCCTTCTACTATTGTTGATGGTCTCAGCGTGCTGATGGGTACCTTACAGGCGGGGTACTACGATACATCCGTGCCGGTATTGGGACGAGCTGGTGGCGATGGCAGTGGCGACGAGTCGGGTAATTCAGAGCAAACCCATATTCCTCCTTTCGCGGATCGATTGTTATCAGTCGTGGAGAGCGAAATCACTGCTAATCCACAATTGAGCCTATACGGTGTTATCGAAACCCTCCGGAAATCGATAGAGGCGATCTTCGGTGAAGCAGGGATTCCAATGACAATACCTATTTTGGATACGGAGAAGGTAGCGTTTAAATTATCATTTACCGCAGGTTTTGAATTCTTCGATACGTCTTTCGAGAGTGATCTTGGGTTACCCGGATTTGGCGAGGTTGAAGGAGAGTTCCGGGGAGGGATGCGGGCATCCTTGAATACTGTTTTTGGTATGAAATACCGCAGCTACGTGCAGGAAACTGGCGAATATCGATGGAAACCTAACTTCTTTGTGGTGACAGATACTGCTGCATTGGCGGCATTGTCCTCGGACGACGAAGCCTTACCT
Source organism: Gammaproteobacteria bacterium (assembly GCA_011088265.1). Lineage (GTDB taxonomy): Bacteria > Pseudomonadota > Gammaproteobacteria > Arenicellales > Poriferihabitantaceae > WLWV01. Next base: position 6,563 of record JAALKB010000108.1, on the reverse strand, counting down.
GTGAACCTCCATCCAGTTACTACTTTCGCTGGGGCGGCCATGTGGCCGACAGGTTTGACATTTGATTTGAAGAAGACTCCTACCCATCCTGATCCGGATCAGTATCCATCTCCTGATAACGAAGTCGACCTCGGTTATACCATGGAAGGACTCAATGTCTGGTGGGATATTCCAGAGGACAGTTTTTTCAATGAGATTCATGGCTATGTGGAATATGGCGATGAAGAGAAGGATGTCCAGTTCATCACCATTTCCATTGAACAGCCAGGTGGGATCCGAGCAGCGAGCAGTGATGTTATGACCCATGTTACCGCGACAGCTGACCCTGAAAACCTCCTGAGTGGTGGGCAGGCGAATACGGAGAAAGCAAGGGCCGTAAAAGCGGCTCTGGAAAGCGTCCTCAATGATCCAATGATATTCACTGGTCGACGGGTTCTTTCAAGTCTCTACGGGGGTAAATTGGGAGATGGTCATGCCTTATTGGTTGATTTCAATGTCACTATAAAGAAGAAGACGGATGAAACGCCCTTTTCTATTAGCCGGGAAACCTACGAAGCAGAACTTGATATTGCTATGGTAACCCCAGATATCGCCATTGAGTCATTTTTGGAGCTGGGAGGTGTTGGTGATAAATGGATTATGTTAAGAGCCGGACAGTCCGTTCAGGAGGATCCAACTGCGCATTCCATTTTGATCGACTGTGAGTCAAGCCAGAAATACCGTTGTAAGCCGAAAAGCCAGATAACAGTGTTGACGAATGAAGGGGGAGCCGGAAAATCTTTTCCTCCATCAAGAGAGATGACCACGGCTTTTGAATCGAAAAAGAAAATAAACTATCGAGTCGAGACAGATGTCGGAACGGTGACGCTTACCGGGGAGTTGATCGGAACGAGCAAAAAACAGGTGGAATGGAGTTGGAAGTTTTCCTCTCTTGAAGACTATTCCGGTAGCACTGCGAATGGTAACAAAGATAAATGGAAAGAGGGCTTCGCTAAGGCTAATGTAAAAATCACGGAAAAAGGGGGGGCTAAGTCTGCCGAAAACTGGTATGTCGTCAGTAAATGGCCGGTGGTTTTCCAACGGGGTAAGAAAACTCATTCCAGGCCAATTGGTTTTGATCCGGTGACAAAAATCAGCGGAGAAATATGGGGCGACTTTTCGTTTCAAGGCGAAATGCGCCTGTTTGTCATGAATGGAGAGATTCATCAGGCTTATACCCACCCCGTGAATCCACCGTCGAATACCGAAGGTGATCCCAAAGTTGAACCCGCAAAGATATACAAGGAGTTGGTTGGTAAATACTCCGATCGTGACAAGGTAAGACAGGTGCCAGCAGGCGCCGACGGCCAGGACTGGGAAGGTAGCGGTGTGCCTGTTCCTGGTAAATACGGTACTTTGTTCATGGGAAGCGACGGGAGTTTTACCTATGTGCTGCGGCGGGAGCTGCTGGTCGCTGGGGACCCGGATAAGAGTGAAGGGGGCTTTGAGCTTGACTGCAGCGGTAGTGTGGAAGACATGCTGGGCAGATTGCCCCAGGGACCAGCGGAAATGAAAATTTGCGAACTGATTCTTGATCCCGATCCAGAACTGGCCTATTGGAATGGAGTAAGCCCTGAGACATTCAAGGCCATGGGTTATTCCCATTTCCTGCCCACCCAGAGATCAGGTTAAGGCAGGTGAGCTTTGCACTGTCTATGGGCGACGGATTACGCAGTCTGACGAAAGCAAGGATACCCTGAAAGGCAAAGGAGTCCCCTCCCTAGAGTCTGTTTTGGACTATGCCGAGCAAGGTATTCCCGGTTGGGAAAGTACCCCTGAACTTACGCATAATAAATGGATGAAAGACCTTTATGACTTTGTGAGTTCCGCCGATCCTGAGGTGCCCGCAGACCTTGCCGAAGAGTTTAAAGACGAGTTCTTTGTCGCGACCAGAGGGGATCCGGTTTTCAAGAAGCTGGTTATTACCCTGGGATCAGATGATAGTTTGAGTATTGAGTTCGCAGGTAGTCAGGATGTAACCAGTACGAACGACGAGAACTTGAATGGAGAGACAAGTAATAAGAGTTGGAAGGGTAAACTTTTGCAGCAACTGGGTCAGATTGACGAAGCCTCTCCCAGTAAAATTCAACCGATGGCCAGGGTCCGAACCTATGTTGAGGCGGCCCTTAGAAGTCCAACCAGAAATACCGCAGATTCTGATGATATCCAGGATGGTCTGACTTGGCTGTACGGAGAAGAACGAGAGAAGCAACGAAGCTATCTTAGATTCACCATGGGCGGAGATGCGGCGATGTTCGCTGAAATTTCCACCAAAGTTGGACGTTCTGATGAGAGTCCATTACCAGGTGTTGTGGGTAAGCTTGGGTTGATTGCGCAATATGCCAGAGTGTCTGATCGCTCTGATGTCGCTGGCTCGGGGGGAGAGTTCATCTTCGGCGTCTATGATCTGGGTATCGATCTCGGCAGCTATGTGACTGACAAACTGGTTGAGCCCCTTTCCCATGTGAGCAATATCTTTGAGCCGATACGGCCTATAGCGAATGCCATTAACTCGGACCTTAGGGTGTTTAGTGAGCTCAACCTGGAACCGGTATTCGATTATAATAACGACGGTAGGGTTACTCTGCTGGAAGTGCCGACACCTTATCTGGAAAAAAAGAATACGCCAGAGGCTAATCGTCAGCTTGAGATGTTGAAGCAGATTAATTACTGGATGAGTTTTGTGGCGGAAATTTTTCATCTCATTGAGATGTCTGTCGATCTGGGTGAAGAATTGTCGGGCGCCAAAGCCTTGCAGGATCCGGTTATGTCCAGTGACGGTTATGTGATCAAACCTGAAGAGATCCGGGTGGCCCCGATTCAATCGGATAGCGGGCTGAGTAATGTTTCTAATAAGCTAGTACCTTATGTGGATTATCACGGGACCGTGATTCTGGGTACTACACTGGGTTATGAAGTTACCCGGATGTTAGGTGGTCCGCCTGTGAGCTCTGGTACGGTCAAGGAAGTTGAATCAAAAAAAGGAGAGAAAACCTATGCTAACAAGGATCCAAATTCGAGTATGAGCAAAAACCCGAAATCGGATGCAGTCCTGGCAGAATAGTGGCATTGTCTACTTCCCTATTTTCGAAAACCCATTCAATATCCTACAGGTGATTTTTGGAGATCCGGCGGAGCTGTTTGTCATCAACGCACCACCGTTTGAGCTGGATGCGCCTATCTACGAGAAGAAATTTCGTGTTCCCGAAGTGCCGATTTTTTACGGTAAGATCGGGGGCTACTATAACCTTCTTTCCGATATCCAGTTTGGTGTAGACACCGCCGGTTTGATGGAATCTATTTGTGGAACGGATTCAGCTTATGCGGTTTGGGATTGCGCCAGCGCCAAACAGGACATGGGCGCTGCCGAGCGAGTGGGGAGAGTGTTGAACTCGATCTATATGCGATATTGGAATGAGGAAAGCTATCAAGCGGGTGGAGACACGGTTGTAGGTAGCCCACGATGGAGTGGTATTGAACGTGATCTGGGCGATAAAACCGTGTTTGATGTTCATGAGCTTTCCGGTGAGATTGACTTCAAGGTTGGGGCGGGTGTCGATTTGGTCGCTGTCGGCAGTGGTTTTGAAGGTGGTCCTGGTATTGGCGGAGGAATCGACTTGACAGATCTTTGTGAAGCCACTGCGCCGGAAGATTGTAAACCTGGAGCTGAACCCGATGCACCACAACCCTTTTACGATGGCCATATAAGAGCGTTTGATTTTCTTGAGCAGCTGTCTCACGGTCTCAAGGAAACCTTCAGCATGAAATTTGACTTCTTTGTTGAGTTTGATTCCTATATTGAAATGTTCGAGCAGCGTGTATGGGAGTCAACCATCGGCTACTTCCCGTTATTTACCATAGATGAGGATGGTATGCATTGGGTTGGCGGTGGAAGGAGTGCCGGAGGGAGTCCTATTGTGGGTGGCCTGGTATTTTTTGATGCCAACGGCAATGGCATGCCTGATCGGCATGAGCCCAGGGGCTTTACTAATGCCGAAGGACAAGTTGCCCTGAATGTTCCGTTTGATCGTTTCGATAAAAATGGCGACCAAAACATTGATGAACGAGATGGCATGATGATGTTGATGGGTGGATTGGATTCGAAAACAGGGATCCCTATGGATCGTGTTTTATCGGTTGCGCCACAGCACACTGTGCTGCAATAGGTTTGATAGCATGACGGTACTGATCTTGATCTACCGCTTTTTTCGTTGATTCGGCCTGGGTGAAATCCACAGACGGATAGTGTTCCCCAGGGAAGGGACGTTTTTTTAGGGAGGACTTTTTGCAGTGCCGTCTTTCTCTCATGCCGGGAGAGAAAGATGGGTTAGGTGTGTTGATAACTCCTCTTTACTGATGCTTTGCCGTAAAGTGCCACCAATAGGTGGTATCACTTGATCCTAAAACAGGCGAGGTGATGCAGCCTTCTTCCTTGAAGACTCCGACTCTAGGCGATTCTCATGGGAATAGTCGTTCAATAGACATACTGGTTCAACACTCTTTGAAAACCGATGCAGGGGTTTTCCAATTGGGGGAGAGGTTGGTTGGGGCTCCAGTTTTGCATTAGCTGAAAATAGTTGGATGCTTTTTCACATTCTGATTTGAACGGCACTTCTTCAACGATTTCTTTAATCATTCCTGCAGCTTGCTGCGCAGCTCTACCAGTGGCCTCTGCCAGCAACTGATCGTGCTTCAGGGCGGTGTCTGAGGTTCCTGCAATATTTTGAGGTAGTGGGTTAGAGGGGGCGGAGGGTAACGGAGCAGGGGAGAGGCCTCGTTCGGCAAGCAGGAGAGTGATGTTCCTGGCTAACATCATGGCGTTGCTACTGGCGGCCCAGGTGGCGTCGGCGAGAACCGGGCTACCTTGGTGCCAGTGGACAAAGCAATGGATTAGGGTTTGATTTATGGTGATGACCAAATGTCGAAAATAATGATTAAGGCTGCGTAATGCCTCGCCACCCAAGGGTAATTTCGGGTGGTCTGTTGGGAAGCCCGCCTTTTCCACAGATTGAATCCAGGTTTGGAAGTTTCTTCTGGCACCAAGGGGTATAGTGATTAGATGGGCGACTCGATCCCAATCTTCTTTGGGTTCCAGTGTTCTTTTCGCGGTCTCGAGCACTTGGGTAAGTTGCTTTTCCAGGGTTCGTTCTTCGGAAAAAATGCCTTTATGGCCCTCTCCGGGTGAGGGAACTTGACGATTTTGGAGTTCTCGTGCAGCCACCATCAAGTCCGATTTAGGAAATCCAATTTCGGGTGTGTTTTTCGATTCGACCATCAGATCGATGATACGCATGGCGTTGGGTAGATCGACTTCGTCGATGTCAGTAATGCCCCTGGATAGAGACGATGAGGTACCGCCTGCGGCGGCTGCCCAGCAATCTAGTATCAGGATATGGATAAAGTGCTGTTGTGCCGCCCGGAGCTGTAATGGTAAGACTTTCGCGAGCTGCTCTATTGCGATCGTACTGAGTTGAAGTTTTGACATCGCTCTCAAAGAGGGAGTAACCAAGCTTGAGTGGAAAAATTTGAATAGATGGATTTCGTATGCCCGAATATAAGACATCACCGGGGCCTGAGCTCTAATTTAGCACTCCCTGAATCTGATTTGTTTTCCGGGCTGATTAAGCGGACTCCCGGTTATTGTTCCTGACTACATAAAATATCAATGTTGTTGTTTGTCTTTTCTTCGGTGGTTTAACCAGACAACCCAGCCGCCGGTAGAGAGGCCGAACCAGGAGACAATGGCCTGTACATAAAAGGCGTGGTGTTCCCCTGAAATTGCGATTTTGAACTAGATCTTGTCTGCCTGCCATTTCGACTGATCGCCAATGTCATAGAGATAGTCGTGGACCACTCCAGCGATGTCTACCCGGGTGAAGTGGGGGATTAACAGAATAAGGAAAAATAGTAAGTATTCGTAATGTACCGTTGGGTAGCAATGATCGATGGCGAGAACGACGATGACCAATAACACTACGAGTAGGATCCGGGGATAAGAACTAAAGTCTGTTCTAAATCCCGCTGGAACAGTGATTTTTTCTCCGTCAACTTCAACCATCAGCTCAGCAGTGAGCTCTCTACGCCCGTTGGGTAGTCGTTTGGTTCGCAGCGGAGAGCCGTCGATTCTTGATGGGAAATACATAGTTTTAGATGATTATGTTAAAGGTGAAATCCAGGATATTTTCGAGGCCTGGTGCGTTGCCAAAAAAGCTCGTTTCCACAGTATTTTTCTGGTCTTCAGATTTTTTCTAATGAGGGTTTCCGAAATAAGAGCGCTCCTAATAGGGTTTTTTTCCGATGAAGTTACCAGCGGGTCCATAGTTACAGGAAATGAAGTATTCCATGCCATCGTCCGTTACCGCCACACCGCAGCCGACGCTGGTAGTGGAGCGCCAGACGATTGGGATATAGTGACCGCACATTTGTCCAGGTTGGCAGGTATTTTTATCATAGTCATAGTACTTTACTTCGGCGCACCAGGCGTCGATGGTCTGTCGTATCGCTCTGGAAAGGTTGACCTCATT
>JAALKB010000107.1:7406-13035 GCA_011088265.1 Gammaproteobacteria bacterium | reverse complement strand
AACAATTTGTATCGGGGGCAAGGAAGTAAAGGACATTGCGGCCTCCGAACGGGGTGTTTCGATGGTGTTCCAGACTTACGCCCTTTATCCGCACATGACAGTTTATAAGAACATGGCATTTGGTCTTAAACAAGCTAAAACCGCTCCGGACGAGATCGACAGGCGAGTGCGGGACGCTGCTAACATCCTCCAGATAACCGATTATCTTGATCGTGTTCCACGTAATCTTTCCGGCGGCCAACGCCAACGGGTTGCGATTGGGAGAGCCATTGTCCGCGATCCTAAGGTGTTTCTGTTTGATGAGCCACTTTCCAATCTGGATGCTGCTTTGCGTGTCCAGACACGCAAGGAAATCGCGCGTTTGCACGAACGGTTGAAGACCACGATGATTTACGTGACCCACGATCAAGTCGAAGCAATGACGCTTGCCGATAAAATCATAGTTTTGAGAGACGGGCGTATTGAGCAAATAGGGTCGCCGATCGAGCTTTATGAACGCCCGCAAAACGCTTTTGTTGCTCAGTTCATTGGAAGCCCAAAAATGAACTTTTTCCTAGCTGACGATCTTACCCCAGGTACTAACTCACTGCTTGGCAGGGAAGTCCCGGATAGATTGCAGGTAGGAATACGACCCGAACATCTCTTCATCGCTGATTCGGATAATGCCATTGTCGAAGGCACGTTGGAGCTTGTCGAGAACCTAGGTGAATACGCATTAATTCATTTGCGCACGGCGTCAAACGTTGAGTTTATCGCCAAAACAGACAAGCCGCCAGAAGTGCCAAAAGCCTCAATCATTAGATTTGGGGTTAAGCCCGAACTGGTTCATTTTTTCGACTTGAATTCTGGTATGCGATCTGCATAAGGCGTCTCTACTTTTGAGCGCGGTATTGGGCGTTTGTTGCTTCAAATGTTCGTAATCTGGAGATATTGTTGTCGTTCGAATAGGGGAAGCTCTGGTTCTCTCTAGTTTCCGAATCCGATAACTGACAGATTCATTGGTTAAGTTGAGTGCAACAGTCTTGTCGGTAATGCTACGATGGCCCGCCATCACAGCAAATCCCCCCAAGAAAATCCCCCACTGGGAGCCATGGAAGCGAAATTACATAATTTGTTGTCTAAATCATTGGGACAGGTTGTCTCAGAATTTTGCCTCAGCATCTAAGATATACACAGGTTTAATGCTGTGCAAGAATTCAAGTAATTTGGTCTCCTAATTAATTGTCTCAAGAATTCAAGCAATGATTTTGCCTCATCGTCTTAAAGTCGCTGTGACCGTCGAGCAAATGTCGGGAGATCGTCCCAATGAACTGGCTCGGACCATGGCGCCACATCCTCTTATTCATCAGGAACTGCCTTACGACCCAACCTATTTTGTGTATAACCGTCGTCTGGCTACGGGGAGCATGAACAACCTGAGTGCTGATGAGGTTTATTGGCGTGTTCGGCGCAGCGTTATCCTTCGCCATACTGGAGAATTGCCTCTTGAGATTAAAGGGCCGGATGCTGAAAAACTGTTGAATCAGGTATTTACTCGAGACGTTACGAAGAATCGCGTGGGTCGATGCAGCTATCAATTTGCCTGTTATGACTACGGAGGTATGATTACAGACGGCGTGCTTGTTCGCCTTGAAAAAGACCGTTTTTGGTATGGACAAAGTGATGGCGATCTTTTCTCGTGGCTGTTGGCAAATTCCCGGGGCCTTGATGTTGAAGTATCCGACCCTAAGGTTTGGGTGAGCCAGGTTCAGGGGCCTAAATCCATGGAAGTTCTTGCTGCTGCCCTGGATGATGGTATGCCCGGGTCATTCAAGTATTTCGATATGGCTGAGGTGAAAATTGCCGGACAACCCGTGGTGCTGACCCGCTCGGGTTTCACCAATGAGCTTGGATGGGAATTTTATTTGCTGCCAAATACTGATATTGATGCGGTAGGAGCCCGAATCCTCGAAGCTGGCAAACCCTTTGATATGACACCAACATCGGCAGATGCTTTTCGAACCAGACGTATCGAAGCCGGTTTGCACAATGCCGGTTCAGATTTCGATGAAACTACAACACCGTTTGATGCTGGTCTTGGGCATATGGTGGACTTTGATAAGGGAGATTTCTGTGGTCGTACGGCTCTGCTAAAGGCTGATCGTCGCTGTCGAACCTGGGGGTTACGTATCGGGGGCGGTGTAGCCCAAATCGGGCGCAATCTCGAAATGAATGGTAAAGGAGTAGGGCTTGTCTGTTCCAGTGCATGGTCGCCGTTCCAGCAATGTGGGGTGGCGCTGGTGAGACTGGATAGTACAGAATTAGGACCGGGAACCGACCTGGAGGCGATGTGTACCGACGGAAAAGTTCGCCCTGCACGGACGTGTACTACACCGATGTATGATGAAAAACGGGAAATTCCCAGAGGCCTTCGGGTAGATATTCCTCCCATGGCCTGAGAACTATCCGCTGACCAGTTAACACATAAAGAGGGTAACGAATGCAAATCGGCGATATTGAATATCAGGTTGTTGATCGGGTTGCGACGATCACACTCAACCGACCCGAGAGATACAATGCAATTACCGAAGGAATGCCTGGAGATCTGGTTGAAGCTGTGGAAAAAACGACCCAGGACGACTCGGTACACGTCGTCATTTTAACGGGTGCCGGGAGAGGTTTTTGCGGTGGATATGACCTGAAGACATTTGCCGAGGGCGACAATCCAGCAATTCAGGACATGCCCTGGGATGCCATGATTGATTACCAGTTTATGCGCCGTTGCACTGATAGTTTCATGTCACTGTGGCGATGTCCGAAACCGGTTATCGCTAAAGTCAATGGAGATGCGGTTGCCGGTGGCAGTGACATTGCCTTGTGCTGTGACTTGATTATGATGAGCGACAGCGCCCGTATTGGTTATCCACCGGCCAGGGTCTGGGGTTGTCCTACCACGGCGATGTGGGTTTATCGTCTGGGAGCAGAGCGAGCGAAGCGTATGCTATTTACCGGTGATTTGGTCTCCGGTACAGAAGCCGAAAAAATGGGACTAATTTTACAGGCCGTTCCCCAGGCTAAGCTTGATGACGCGGTGACAGCACTAGCCCAACGAATTAAAGGTGTTCCAAAAAACCAGTTGGCAATGATGAAGACAGTAGTGAATCAGGCTTATGACAACATGGGACTAAATTCTACCCAAACCCTCGCCACCTTGTTTGATGGTTTCGCCCGCCATAGTCCCGAAGGCATCGCATTCAAAGCCCGGGCGGAGGAGGCAGGGTTCAAACAGGCGGTAGCGGAACGAGACCCTGGAGAACCTATCCCGGGAAGCAAATCGGTAGGTAAATCCACAAGTGGACCGACGAGCCAGTAATGGGTCATACCGTTGAATTAGCGGAGTCGGTTTTTCCAGCCCAGTGCGATTCTACGCAGAACGTCTCAGAGTAAATTTCATTACGGTGTGGGCGAATATTATGCCAATGACTTACACAAGCGGCTGTGGCATGGTCACGCTGGGGTGTTTGCAGAATGAATTTCCTATGACCAGATCCTAAAAATCTAAAAATTTGTGATTAGTGATCGGCTTCTGCGAGGAGAGTATGAGTCCCTGATATCTGAACAGTATTAGACTTCATAATTGTGCTCTTATAACCCTTGCTTATTCAGGAATGAGTCTGGTTTTGACAAATATCTTCTGAAGAGCGTTCGCCTCTTCTTTCGTACTTTCTTTTCCTAAGAGACTGCTTTATTCTCGAATACGGTTTTTTAAAAAGGAAATTCAAAGGACATTTAGTTGACGACAAGCGACCACTTAAACAATACTCCTGACTTACCCATTGGCGTTTACCGCTTTACTTTTGAAGCGAAAAATGGATTCGAACTACCGGCAATACCCGGAATGCTGTGGCACAGTATTTTCGGCAAGGCACTTCGTCAGATTAGCTGTACCCAACCCGGAATGGAATGCGAGAAATGTTTGCTGCTGTATGATTGTGACTATCCACTTCTATTTAGACCGATAGCGCCCCCCGATAGCGAAATTCTACAAGGAAAAGCCGCACCCAATTCCCATGTTTTTAGATGCTCCATGCAAACTGTTCGTTCTGTGAAGGCGGGAGAGTGTTTTGATGTGGAAATGGTAATAGTGGGTGATGCAGCAAGGAAACTTGGGAGGGTAATTAAGGCTCTTCAGGTAGCAGGAATGAATGGAATTGGGAAAAAGCGGAGTCAGGCAGATCTGCTATCCATAAAGCAAATTTGTACCGATGGGAGAGTGCTTCCATTAGTTGAGAACGGAGAAGTTAAAAGAGAGCCAATTCCTCCAGTCCAAAATGAGTATCGCAGCATCAATAGTAATCAGGAGATAAAAATTCAATTTACGACTCCGTATATTCCACCAGGAAAAGAATACCAGAATCAATTCAATTTACCCCATATGATGATGGGAGTCGTTCGAAGAGTGTCTCTTTTGCAGTACTTTTACACAGGCAAGAGACTATATGCTGATTTCCCTCTAATTAAATCTCAAACAGAAACAGCGTTGGTGGCGAGTAATGACTTAAAATGGCAATCCTGCCAGCGTTACTCTGCTACCCATAATAAGGTGATTAAGATCTCAGGTTGGATTGGCTCAGTTAACATTAACATTAACATGCAACCTTTAACCGATCTTTGGCCCTTCCTTTTTATGGGAGAATGGTTAAATACAGGAAAAAATGCCAGTATGGGATTTGGGCGATATCAAGTAATTGAAATCTGAAATTCGATGTAACCAGACTGCTCGTATTGCAGACTACGCAACCCTATGCCAGTAACTACGATTTGGGCCACACTAGCAGTCGGATCGTGACAGAGGAGAATGCAATAGGGACAATTTGGTAAGAATACGATTCCCACAACTCGGTCATCGCAAACTTGCGTGAGTCGGTGGGAACTTCTTCCCTTCTATCTTTTACTTCCCGGCGCCACCAATGCCATGTTCAGAATCGTCGTCAATAAGCGAGCAAGCGTATTGCACATTTCGAAGTAGGGGTAGGATCGAAACTGTTTAAGATGTGTTGGGGTGATTTCCATTGGTGAAGCGATGACAATAATGGGGATTTTGTCCTTTGATGCTCGATCTATAAGAGACTGGTAACTTTTGTGGCTTTTTGAATAACCAACCACGACCAGGGAATCGTTCTCTATTTGGTGAATAATCGATTCCGAAAGCAGCAGCGTCTCGTGAATCTTGAACAACCCATTTTCTCTTATAAATTTCCCCTCGCTCTCCAGGTTTTCTCCCCCCTCGGTGCGTAACAAATATATTTTCCTTGAAATATTCTTGTATTGTTTGATGGCTTTTCTAAATGAAAATCGAAAAAACAAAACTGCTGCAATAGCACTTGTAATGACGCCAGCAAGCCAGAAAAGCAAACCTCGTAATGATGCGTATTCAGTAATATCGGATAACACCGAAGAAATCATGTCCATAGTTGTATCAATTTCGTGGATTAGGAGCTGGGACACGCAATTATAAGTTGTTTAATCACCAACATGATGTGGCATTTCCCACAAAAATGCCATCGTATAGTTAGTCAAAATTCAGGGATGGTATGCCCATTTAAAATGATCAGTCGCTATTTAGGTAACCTGGACACAGTGCCTCGTT
>JAALKB010000107.1:0-7306 GCA_011088265.1 Gammaproteobacteria bacterium | reverse complement strand
ATCGACTCTAAGAGTATGACGGTAGAACGCTCCTGCACATTGGTGGGTGTCTGCCAGAGTTGGTAATACTCTTTCTGGGTCCAATCCTCGTTCCCACGGTCCCCCGTGGGAATGCATACCCAACCCGGAATTTCCCCGCCAATGCCAAATTCGATGAATTATTTCTTTCGAAATGGGCGGTTGGTTGGAACTTTGTCTCTTCGAATCTTTCCTCAATACTCACTGTCGACTTCAGTTTATCTGAGTGTTGAGGCCAGTCTTAAAGTTGGCTCAAAATTGGCTCAGAGTTGGCTCAAACTGAACTGAAAATAGATGGTGCCATCAAAGATTAATCTCCTTTTGTGAGCTATTTGAATCCGATGGGTTGTCTTTTCGTGGTGCGGAATTACGAACGGACAGTATAGGGGAAGTAGCATACAATTTTTGAAGAATATTGAGTCTTGAGAACGATAAGCGGAGTGGGTTGAGTTTTAGGTAAATTATCAATTTTAAGCGTAAGCAATTGTTTTATTGAGATAAAACAATTGCGGTTTAAGTGTTTTTTCAGATCATATGAGATGATCGACTGGAATTAGAAAGAATATTGTTCTGCGCCATTTCTGTACCGGTTGTTTCCTGAATAAATGACATGGGCAATTTGTTTTAGTTCAGTGATAGGCACAATGATGTGGTTGTGGATAACTGCTAGCCGAGTCCCTGGCAAGCGGTTTGGCTGTTTTGGGTCGAAGGATACGATGATGGGAAACGCTGATCGTATTTGAGCGAGTTATAAGCGCAAGTAGTCCTCAAATGCGGTTAGAAAGAGTAACTAATACGTATATCACTACTATGTACCGCAATTTTTCATCTCCAAAAATTAAAATCAATCTGTCCAAACGTACCCTCTTCATCATGGATGAGCTGATTAAAACCACCCCTAGCGAACTTGGCTACTATCTTTGGTTCTGTTTGCGCCGAACTCGTCGTCAAGGAATGGTAGTCTTCGACGAGAATGACTACACCGTGGAGCTAATTAGGACATGTAGAAAAATCGAGGACGGTATGTCTGCCAATATTCAGAACTTAAAGGATCTCCAACGAGAGGTCAGAAAAATAGATCGTGGCGCTGACCAATTCCAGCTTCAGAAAGATCGATTCGCGCCCCATCGTACTCGACTCAATCAATCTATATGTCGCAGTCTTGGAGAAAAAGCCAGGCCGTTCCTGATTCAAACTGTACAGAGAAAGCCGTGGGTTGGGTATGAACTTATCTGTGATCCTGACTCAATCAAAATAGATCCCTAGTTCTCCAACGCTTGTTGTCTGCTATGCGTTGGTGAAAGCTGTGTGGGGGTGAAAAAGACCACACGTAAAAGCACGGCAGATAACTGTACACTGTTTCCAGATAGGAAGCATAGTTGTAAGGATTTTCCATAAAAGCCGCAAATTTGCGATTAACGTCAAGCTGTTTGTGTCTGTGTCAGTATCCGCCTGGTTTATAGGTTAAATCAGGTTCTAATGTTTATTAATCACTTTTTTAAAGTTAGCTGGGTTGTGCAGCTTTTGGTGGGAACGGGTCTTTTTACCGTGTCATTTCTTATCGAAAACAGGGTAATGCTAGCGTTTTTAGCAACACCAATGCTTGCGTTAAGTTTAACCATTGCTTTGGAGGTAGGAAAAGCAGTGTCTATAGTCTGGTATCGATACATGGTTGCTGTGAGCGATTCTTACTCTGTCACAGTAAGAATTGCATCATGGCTATTTCGAATTGGATTAATGGTACTTTCCATTACGTGTTCTTTATTATTCTTGGGTGAGAGGCTTGATCGTCCCTATCTGGAAGAAGTCAGAATAAACGAAATTCAAGCGCTAGAGGAACGAAACTCTGCTGAGTTAAAAAGGCTGGAACAGCAACATAGGGATGTGCTAACCGATAAGTAAACTTGAGGCTGATCGTCGGATGGAGATGGACAATGTCATCAACGGAACGTTTAAAGGTGAGCGCTATAAGGAGTTAGGCCGACTAATTGAATTGGAGAGAACAGCGCATCGGATCAATCTTCAAAAAATTAGCGCTCGTCATCAGATGGAGAGGTCGGGAAGCCTGTCAGAACAAATCGAGAAGAATGAGTCGTCTAGGATGGATGTTCTCGATGATCTTAAGGAGCAGAGGGAGATTCTTATGCAAAAAGACTACTCCATGGATGAAAGAGTTAACGACCCTCGGATTGTTGCGTTGTCGAAAACGGTGGAGGCTGTATTTGGTTGGCTGTTCGAGCCCCTACAGTTTGTGTTCGTTTTTTCTGTGCTGATTAGTATCCTTGTTGAGTTGGGAATATTGATTGCCTTCGACACGATTACCGCAGCAATGCTACCTACACTAATGGCACAGCATGAAGCGGAAATAGAGACAGAGGTACTGCGGACACGAATGGCAGGAGAGGCACAAAGAGAAGACATTTTACATGACTCTGAGCTTAACCGAGGCCACAAACGTGCGGATAGAACAATGGATGAGGCTGAGTCCATGATGAAAAATTTTAAGAAAAGAGCACGTTAAATTTTCTACATTCTCAGATACTGGAAGCCAATATGAAAGACACATCAGAAGATAATCAGCATGAAATCAGTGACCTGCCCGAGGAAGCAACGAGACGAGGTGACGATAGTGAGCAGCAGGTCATCACCGCCATGGAGCGATATAAGAATCCAAAATCGAAGATTTTCTTTAATCGAAAGGAACGGATTCTGGTTCAGGAAGAACTGGTCACTGAATTAGCGCTTGGATTCGAACATCGTCGCAAAGCGATTGGCATGGCGCTTGAAACGAGACTGCACTCCATTCGAGAAGCCTGCAACCACGTGCTGGTTACTGGAAAAACCCACCTTCGACAACAGAGGCTGGAGTATTTTGCGGAGGTGTTGAGGAAAGTTGAACTGCGTATGAATACTCTCGCTGATGAGTTCCTACAGGATGCCGACCAACGGTTCGAAAACCTGCAGAACTACAAAAGTGAGGAAATTCGGTCTCGAGAAAAGGAGCGTCTGGAGAAATCGGTTAATGATTTTCTCAGCACCCTGGATCTTTTGATGGAGGAGTTTACAAACATCATCAATGAACACGTCGATCACTCAACGGTTTAGTGTGTTCCAATGGCCCGTAAACCCGCAGTAATCGCCTATGACATTGTTTCCAATAAGCGCCGTAGAAAGGTGTTTCACTGCCTACAGACATGGGGCCTTGACGCACAGTATTCCGTGTTTGAATGTGATCTTACCTGGAGGCAAGCGGAGGAACTATTCGTTCAGCTTAGCGAAATCATCGACAATGATGAAGATACCCTGATGCTGGCGTGGATGGACAACCTCCGCAAGGTCATGCCATTGACCGAAGAAACAAAAATTCATTTTAGACAACCAATGAGATATCTCGGGTGACGAAAATAACATGGGAGAGAGACCAAAGCCTGGAGAAAATCCAAAGCCAAAGAGCAAGTCAAAACCCATGGGCAAGTCAAAGGGAAAATCAGGAGATAGGCTAAAGCGCTGGTATATCCTTGCTTATGACGTCAGAGATTCAAAACGATTGAGGCGCTTGCATTACTTTCTTTCCAGGGAGGCCTTGTCGTTACAGTATTCTGTTTTTCTCGTGCACAAGAACAAGGAAGAGATCAAATGCCTGATAACTGAGGTTAAAGACAGGGTCGAAACTAATGTCGATGACGTGAGGCTATACCCGGTGAAATCGCCAAACGTAATTTGGGCATCTGGCAAGCAGTCCAGGTCTATGTCCGGTCTTTATGTGGCTGGGCATCCTTCAGAAAAAAAGCCAAAAAAGAAATCGTTTATTGACCTACTGTTTCAGGGGTTGAAGAAAGGCGAAAAAAAGAATGCTGCTAGTAATTGATAGACAAAAAACGATAGTTCGCTTGAAAGCTGGTTGTCTGGTTATCGAACAACCTGAACGGGGCAACCAAAGAATTCCAGTTAGCCAGCTCGAACAGGTGGTTGTTTATGGAAATCCGTTAGTAGAATCATCCGTGTGGAGGGTGTTAAGTGAAAACTCGGTTCCTGCGGTCCTGCTAGCTGTAAGGGGGAATCGGGCTCCTGCGATGTTGGGAAGTGGGCTGGCTGTTCAACTTCCATCTCGAAAGATGCAACATAGGATCATTCAACAACCGGACCAATCGTTGTATGTGGCGAAATGGTTTGTTACTCGTAAGCTCAAGGGCTACGATTTGCCAATTTCTTTGATATCGAGCCAAATGGTTTCCGATGAGAAGACTCACTTTTTTCTAGAACAAAGAGACACTGCAGTTGATAGTTTGGCGCGGGCGGAACGGATCAGTGAAGTGATCGGTATCGAGGGGAGTGTTGCTCGTTCCTGGTTTGCGCTCTTAACGAAATCGCTGCCTCGTCAATGGAATTTTTTCGACCGGAATCGGCGGCCTCCTAAAGACCCGGTTAACGCCCTACTATCGCTCGGATATACGATGGCACACTCCGTGTTGAGGCAGGAAATTATCGTTAGCGGGTTCGATCCCTCTTTGGGGTTCGTACATCAGGAGTACCCAGGTAGAGAAGCACTTGCTCTGGACTTTCTGGAAATTTTTCGATGCTCAATTGATTACTTCGTTCTAGAGTTCATTTTGAAAGGTACCTTGAGTACAACGGACTTCCATGAAAGCGACGACGATGGGTGCTTTTTGAATAAGGCCGCCAGACCAATATTTTATAAGAGCTGGGCGGAATTTAGAGAATACTGTCCGAATGTCGGGATAACGAAGGAGGCCTCTCATTCCAGCGATGGCGCTCCTTTGCAAAAGCAGATTGTTCGTCACTTAAACTACTTCAAGGCATATTTAAATTCGCTGGAAGAAGCGGATGCCTAGATCGCTGCTAGAAAAGGCGATGGCTCCGGAGGTTTTGGATCAAAGCTGGAGAAGGCTTCGAAATGAACATACACCCTGGTCGGTCAAAGTTAATCGTGATCAACTACAGCAACATCTTCTGAAACATGTTCTTCTTTGTCGAGAGGAAGTGCTTATAAACGAATATCGACCGGAGCCCCTAAGACAATTTCCAATGCGCAAGCCAGACGGGGGGCAAAGGGTGCTGTCCGCCCAATATCTCAGGGATAAGTTCGTACAAAGGGCGCTCCTAATTATATTGGAACCTCGGGCTGAGTCACTGTTCCATAATGATAGTTACGCCTACCGTCCTAACCGTAATGTTCAACTGGCGCTGGAAAAAGTGAGGGAAAGAGTGAAAATTGGCCAGTATTGGTTAGTTGATGCTGACATCAAAAAATTCTTTGATAGTATTCCTCATAAGCCGCTTTTGTCCCAATTGAGTGGTTTTTTGAAAGACCCCGATGCCCTTCGGTTGGTAAACAAGTGGATAAAACTGGGGGCGCATCAAAGCAGCTTTCTATCCAGCCCTAGAGGTATTTCTCAAGGAGCGATACTCTCTCCTCTATTCTGCAATTTGTATTTGAATCAGTTCGACCAGGCCCTTGCTAAAGCGAACATTCCATTCGTTCGTTTCGCGGACGATTTTCTGTTGTTCGCAACCTCTAAAGATGAAGCTATTAAGGCCATGCAGTTCGCGGAAAAGAAACTATCCCAATTGAAACTAGATCTTCATCCTGAAAAAACCCAAATTATAAAAAGTAGCCCACAGGTAATCTTCCTTGGAGAAAGACTACCAAAATCACCAGGTTGATGGTCCCGAAGAGCGAGCCTCTTGCAACTCAGAATCACAGCACCATTTTTTTCCTTTTCGTAATAATGAACTTTTTAGCCACGAATACCATAAACCCCTTGCATAAATTTGCGAAATATTGCAATCTTGCAACACGGCTTTTGACCGCTTTTGGTTCATTTTTCCGATCAAAAAAACCAAGGATATGGTATATTAATGGTTTGGACCAAAACGCTAACTTTTTTCGTTGAATTTTTCGCAAATATAGGCAGCTATAACTATTTGATATTAAAAGATATTTTAAAACGCTAAGGGTTTGGAAATACGCCCGACTAATAGGGCATTAAGACCCATCGTTTGGGCCCATGTAGACGGAAACGATGTTTTTCTCGTTCCCACGGTCCCCCGTGGGAATGCATACCCAACCCGGAATTTGCCCACCAACAGCGAATTCGATGAATTACTTCCAGTCCTTAAAATTGTCGTTCTTAAATTATCGTTGTAACCATCCGGTCACGCCATCTGGTACTTTCTATTAATCAGCGTAGTTTAAGTGTCCACCTAAAATAAGCGGATACTATATACACCCATTAGAAAGTCAGTCGCTGGCGGTTCGGCATCGAAGGTGGTATTCGGTTGGTAACCGTCTGGCCAGCCCGTTTTGAAGGATGTTCCAGTTGTACGGCAGCAGTTCATTGAGTTAGCGCCACTCGATGATAGGTGGCTACTTCATGACATCCTTCAGATGATAATGTTTCTGTATTTTCAATGGAACAATTGATAGAGTGTTCGTCTCAGTCCCCAGACAAGATGACTGTTTCGCGGTGGTGTCGATCCAGAGCGACACCCTGAATCAGAGATTTGTCGATGGCTTGAAAGCCATGAATGGTAATCCCCAACGTATAGCGTTTTAGCATGGATTCGCTTGGGGGGACCATGTGATTGAGGCTGTGGGGAAAAACGTGCATCGCACCTACTTCATTCTCAACTTTAAAGGTGTCATCCGGATTCACTGCATAATAGATACCAGGGGTGGTTTCGCCACCCAGGAAAACATTCGCCGAATAAGAATAGCCATTCTTGCCGCCGTGCGTATGCCACATAACGCCTTGTCCCTTTCGATAAATATTCACCCAGGCCTGCACAGCAACAGGAAATTCGAGCTCGGGCAACACTTCCCGAATACAAGCCAGTAATCGTGGCACATGTTCAGGGTTTTCCTCAAAGAAATTGTACTCAGAGTGATAGCGCTGGGTAATCGGGATCCTGGGATTATGGGTCGATTCGCTGTTCTGCACCAGTACCTGGTGAAATTTGTTTATCTCTTTCTCCTTCTCATCACAATACTGAATGATACTCTTAACAGTCGTTCTCAGAGAAAAATCGATAGCCTTTAACTAGGTCCATAATGATCTACGGGAATGGATGGAATTATTGCCCGCCGACAACCAATTTGGGAGTTAGGCAACAAGCCACGACGGGTCGTGGGCTAAGTATAGTAGGGAATTTCTACAGCACAACAACAAATTTAATTACAAGACACTCAACCACGAGTCGTTCAGCCGCCGATAGCTACACCTGGCACCAAATTGTAATCATAACAAGGGGGTAGAGCCACTTAATT
>JAALKB010000106.1 GCA_011088265.1 Gammaproteobacteria bacterium | reverse complement strand
AAACACCACCCCCACCCCCCACCCCCCCCCCCCCCCCCCCCCCCCCGCCCCCCCCCCCCCCTCCCCCACCCGCCGCTCTTCCGATCTTTTTGATACCCGTTTTGGCGGTTGCATGGCCAACCTGTTTGACACGCAGATTGCCGCGGCATTTTGCGGTTATGGCGATCAGGTTAGTTATGCCATGCTGGTAGAGAAAATCTGTGATGTGGCTTTGCCTAAACTTTATACCCGGGCCGATTGGAGTCTCAGGCCGCTACCCTTGCCTCAGCTGGAGTATGCCATAGAGGATGTTCGCTACCTTGAGCAGATTCGGCAGTATCTGGAGGAGTCGCTAATTTCTTTGGGACGGAGAAACTGGCATCTCATTGAGTGTGAAAAATCGTTGAGCCCGGATGAATACCGTATTAAACCAGAAGATGCATGGAAACGTCTTAAGGGAGCGGGTGGTCTCGATCCCCGTTATCACCCGTGTGCAAGGGCTCTTGCTGTGTGGCGAGAACAGAAAGCCCAGTATTCAAATCGCCCCAGAGAATGGATTCTGTCAACTGCGGCTTTGCTGGAAGTCAGTATGCGATCACCACAAAAAGAAACACAGCTTGGGCAGATTCAGGGGGTGAATGCAGGGGTCGTTAGAAAATCAGGACAGCAGATACTCGAAATCGTGAATAACAATCTCCCTGATCCAAATGCAGCGCCAATTTGGTCAACACCTTCCATCATGACATCAGAAGAGAAAAAGAAAGTGAAAGGTGTTATGAAGATGTTAAAAACGGTGTCTGAAGGGCTGAAGATTGCTCAGTCGCTGCTTTCCAATCGGCAAAACGTAGAAAGGTTTGTCAGAGGAGATCGTGAGCTACCATTATTTCAGGGGTGGCGCCTTGAGGTGGTTGGTGCAGATATTTTAGAACGGTATCAGGATTAGGTGCGGCCTGGGGTCAATAACATCGGTACCAAATAATGGATTTATTATGGGGCTTTCTGGGATGAGCCATTCTGGCTAGAAGAGCCAGGTTATTTGGGTAACAAAACAATAAGCTCTCCCCGTTCTTTCATCTCACCGGCCGATTTCTCAGCATAGGGACCATGTCCCCAGAATAAATCAACCCGCAACGGCCCTTTTATCGCCCCTCCGGTATCCTGTGCGAGAACCAGTCTTTGATAAGGTTGATCAGTTTGACCGGGTAGGTTCGTCATGAGCCAAACCGGTGTGCCAAGACTCACCACTCTGGGGTCGATTGCAACGCTACGTTCTGCTGTCAGGGGAACGTTAAGAGAGCCAATCGGTCCGCCGTCTGAATTTTCCCTTAGGGTGAAGAACACATAACTTGGGTTTTCATTAAGCAAAGCGTCTGCTTTTTCGGGGTTCTCTTTCAACCATTGCCGTATGGTGAAAAGTGAGATTTCTTCTCTTTCTAATTCATTTCGGGTTAGTAATACCCTGCCAATGGAAACATAGGGATGACCATTTTGGTTGCTGTAGCCCACTCCGATAATACTGCCATCTGGCAACTGAACCCGGCCAGAGCCCTGGATCTGAAGAAAAAAAGCATCGTCCCTGTTATCTACCCAAATCAATTCTTCACCATTTAGCAGGCTTCTGTCCGATTCAATTTCACTTCTTGAGAAAAAAGGAACAACCCGATTCCCATCCACTCTTCCCCGAACCCGCTTCCCTTTTAATGATGGATAAAGTTCACCGAGATCAACGATGAGTAGAGAGTCTGGTGGAGCATAAAGTGGGTATTGGTAGCGTGCGGATGGAGTAAGACTGCCTTGCAATAGAGGCTCGTAGTATCCCGTTACCATTTCCCTGGATTTTCCTTTGTCGCCATGCAGCCGATGGGGAACAAACCAATGCTGATAAAAATTGAGGGCCTGAGCATCGTCTGGATTCGCTATTTCTTTTGCAGCTGCGCAAATGGTTTCCCACTTGGGCTTTTTGGACAGCGCAATACAGTTGTTCATCAAGGCAGGCCAACTTTCGGCATGATTGTCTACATGCCAGTTCGGAACATCAGACCAGCGAATCTCTTCGCCAATTCCCGCCTTCTTAACGGATAAAAACCCACAGGAAGTCAGCGCCATCACGCAGGCGACCAAAATAAGCGGTCGTAAAAATGCCAGCTTTATCGAATCCATTAAGAATAGCACGGACTAGTATGGATCAATGGGGGGCGAGATTGGCTTCTATTCACCTGGTGACTCGCTGGAGGCGAGCTTAATGCAGGTGCACAGTACCCGGGTCGCCTGTTGGATATCTTCCATTGTCGGAAAAGTAGGTGCTATTCGAATATTTCGGTCCATTGGATCTTTGCCATAAGGGAACGGCGCGCCAGCACCAGTGAGTTTGACTCCCGCCTGCTTCGCCATTTCAATGACCTTTTTTGCTAGCCCCGGCGCAATGTCCAAACTAATGAAGTAACCGCCTTTGGGTCGGGTCCAACTGGCGATGTTCCACTGTCCCAGCTCCTGTTGCAGAATTTCATCGACGAGGTCAAATTTGGGTTTGACCAATTTCCCGTGTTCTTTCATGTGAGCGCGCAATCCAATGAGGTCGCCGAAGAGTTGTAGATGTCGAAGCTGATTAACTTTATCAGGTCCGATTCCCTGAACATTAAGATGCTTTTTCGCATCAGCGATATTTTCTTCACTACTTGCCATCGCTGCGACCCCGGCTCCTGGCAACGTCATTTTAGAAGTTGAGGCAAATTGTATGATCCTATTGGCGTTGCCCGCCTGGTGACTGTGTGAAGCGATATTGGCAAGGGCAGGATGGTCATCACTAAAGTGATGTTCCGCATAGGCATTGTCCCACATGATTTTAAAGTCGGGTGCTGCGGTTGACATGGAAGCAAGGCGTTTGACGGTTTCCTCATCGTAACAGCACCCTGTGGGATTGCTGTATTTGGGCACACACCAAATTCCTTTAATTCCCGAGTCGTGTTGTACTAGCTTTTCTACCTGATTCATATCTGGCCCGGTGTCAGTCATATCAACACTTATGAGCTCGAAGCCCAAATGATGGGTGATCAAAAAATGTCGATCATATCCCGGGGTAGGGCAAATGAATTTGCGTTGAGGTTCTGTATTCCAGGGAGTATTTCCCCCAGGAACGCCAAATTGGCAGGCCCGCTGCAAAGTGTCGTACATCATTGTCAGGCTGGAATTGCCACCAACAATAACATTGCCAGGGTCAACGCCAAGTAATTCCCCAAACAGGGATTTCAGCTCAGGCAAGCCGTCCAGCACTCTGTAGTTTCTTGTGTCGACGCCGCCGGGGCTCAGATGATCTTCTCCAGGTAACGTCATTAATCTTCTGGATAGATCAAGTTGGGCAGCAGATGGTTTTCCCCGGGTCATGTCCAGTGATAAATTAAGGGAGAGAAAAGACTGATATTGAGATAAAAAGTCGCTGTGGTGAGACTGGATGGTCCTGACGGCTGAATCATTCATGGTCTTGTGTGGGGCTAAATTCGAAGGGGCGAATTCTACCAGTTTCAGATCTTCAAATAATATGCCAGGGGGCGTTAGTTTTGACTTTTAGATCCTAAATAATCAGGCAAATTTAGAGATATTATTGTTCTATCCTGTTCGCCATTTCCTCCTGGTGATGGGGGTGTGTCAGGGGAAATTCTGAATTAGCAGGAAAATCAAACCAAACAGTCGGGTATTTCGAGTCAAAACGTATACAAAAAAGAAATTTGGCAGTAGAATCGCGCCCCTTATTATTGCACTCGCTTAGAGGTATCCTATATATGCCATCGGTACAAGTTCGACAAAACGAACCTTTTGATGTCATTCTTCGACGTTTCCGACGTTCTTGCGAAAGAGCAGGTGTTTTTACGGAATCAAGACGTCGTCAATGCTACGAAAAACCTACCACTATCCGCAAACGTGATGGAGACGCTGCTGTTCGTCGGGAAATGAAGCGGGTTTCCCGTCAAAAAGCCAGACGTAAAAGAATGTATTAATTCGATTTTTGATTACGGGATGGTTTTCTGTGGGTCTTTTATTTGTAGATCTCCTCCTATAGCTCCATCCGATCAATAACTCCGAATATAAACCTGGATAGTCAGTATGTCTCTTAAAGAACGTCTACTCGCCGACATGAAAGTGGCGATGAGAGAGAAAGACACGGTTCGATTGGAAACCATACGCTTGTTGAGAGCAGCTATTCAGCGAAAAGAAGTGGATGACCAACGAGACCTCTCCGAAGATGAGGTTTTACAAACTGTTCAGAAAATGGTCAAACAGTGTACTGATTCTATCGATCAGTTCATGAAAGGTGATCGGGATGATCTGGCGGAAAAGGAGAGAGAAAATATTCGAGTGCTCGAAGAATATTTACCTGAAAAACTCTCAGACGATGAGGTCGATAAACTCGTTCAGGAAGCCATCACCCAAACCGGTGCTTCAGCAATGAAAGACATGGGAAAAGTAGTAGGGAGTCTAAAATCAAAATTGCAGGGAAGGGCTGATATGGGTGCTGTTAGCGCAAAAGTTAAATCGTTGTTGTCATAATACGGCTGTTATTGGGGCTCGTTTCCCTATTATTTCCCATTTCCCTATCATTCCCGCGGTACTTAATTCTGGTCCTGCGGTATAAGTTCTGATTATTCCACTCTTTTTCATCTTTCGCCTTTTCCGTCTTTCGCATTTTTTATCTTTCGATTGACGTAAATCTATCCGGTTGTTCAGGGGACTTTCCCCGGGCTGTAAATCAGGATCAATCGTTTTGAATCAGTCTCTCTCTAATCAGCCCCCTAACCAACTTTCCTCTAATCCGGTTTCTTCAAAGAGACTGTTACCCCTTAGGAGGTTCTGGTTACATAAGATAGGGCGAATTCGCGAGGGTTATTGTGGATGAATTACCCGAAACAGTGCGACGATGGTTTTTGCGTCGTCGATTTCTCCATTGGTGGCCATTTCCACAACCTGACTGAGTGGTAGCCAGTGTATCTCAATGAATTCATAGGGTTCCTGATCAGCTTTCCCTTTGGTAATTCCAGCGGCAAGAAACAGATGTAGTCGTTCTGTACAAAAGCCAGGAGTGCTTAGCATGGAGCCCAACGATTTCCAGTGTTTGGCCTCACATCCGGTTTCCTCTTTGAGTTCTCTTTTCGCCACAGACTCAATGGATTCATGCTCCTCTGCAATACCTGCCGGGAATTCCCAGATCCAGCCGTTGGCTGCATGACGGAATTGCTTAATCAGACACACATTTTTGTTATCGTCCATGGCGATCACTACGGCTCCGCCGGGGTGTCGAACAATCTCTAATGCAAAAATCTCACCATTGGGTGCTTTAACCGTTTCAAGCCCTAGATTAACCACGCTGCCTTGATGAATTAACCGTCTGCTTCTAGGCTCCGATGGAATATTAATCAAGGATGGGTAATAGCTTTCAGGTGCCCGATACCCAAGTAGATTGAACACCGTTGATGCGACGTTGGCCAGTCCGCCGGCGATGGGATTGGGAGTGCTGTACGTTAATTCGTATTTATTGTCATCGTGGTCATCGACAATGACAAAAGGAACTGGGTTTAGCGTGTGGGACGTTTTTTTAGTTCGCTCACCGTTTTTTTCCACAAACATCTCTTCTGCATTGCCGTGATCTGCGGTAAATATCAAAATGCCCTGAAGTTGAGTTACCACATCAATTAATCTGCCGACACACCGATCCACGGTTTCTATGGCGAGGATAGCGGCATCAGTATTTCCGGTATGACCGACCATATCTCCATTCGCGAGATTAATGCGACCGAAATCATATTCTCCGGTCTCAAGCAGGTTGATGGTCGCATCGGTAATTTCCTCGGCCTTCATGGCAGGAGCCTGGTCGAATGGAATGTTGTCCGACGGGATTTCAACATGGGTTTCCAGTGCTTCGTCGATGTATCCTGACCGGTTGCCATTCCAGAAATAGGTGACGTGCCCAAACTTCTGTGTTTCGCTGATAGCGAAGGTGCGCAGCCCTTCCGCGCACATAAAATCCCCCATGGTGTTTTCGATGGTTGGAGGATTCACCAAATAATGAGTAGGAACGTTAAGGTCGCCATCGTATTGCAGCATGCCGCAGAAAAACACATCTGGCATGATTCCCCTATCGAACTCGCTAAAACTTTCCTCTCCCAAAGCCCGGGAAATTTCGATAGCACGATCTCCTCGAAAATTGAGTAGGACGACTGCATCTCCGTCCGTGATTTTACCCACCGGGGCTCCCTCGGCGTTCGTGAGCACAAAGGGTGACAGGTATTGATCGTCTATGTCAGGGTTTTGCGCGTATTGTTCTTCAATCTCATTGATTACATCGGTGGTCTTTCTACCAATGCCGTGTACCATTAAATCAAACCCTTTTTTAACCATCTCCCAATCAGCGTCATACCGATCCATGGTGATCACCATTCGTCCTCCTCCTGAAGCAATTTGGTAATCAAAGTCGTTGTTGCTATTGATCTCATCCAATTTGGTTTGAAGTTGGGTGAGGTAGGTCAAAGCGGAACGGGGAGCAACATCCCGACCATCGAGTAAAACGTGAATTCGTACCGATGGGGTGTTTTGTTGATGGCATTGATCCAGCATCAGCAACAGATGGTCAATATGTGAATGGACGTTTCCGTCTGATAATAGTCCAATAAAATGCAGGCTGTTGTTTGATTGGGTTTGGGATTCAACCTTTTTCCATGTCTCGGTCTGAAAAATGGAACCACTTTCGAAACCTTCGCCCACCAGAGTTGCGCCCTGAGAGAAAATTCGACCTCCGCCAAGAGTATTGTGCCCAACTTCGCTGTTTCCCATGTCGCTGTCAGTGGGTAAACCAACATGAGTGCCATGAGCGTACAACATGGTGGCGTTTTTTGATTCCAGCAATTGATCAATTACCGGGGTATGCGCCTGGGATATCGCATTGCCAGGCCCAGCTTGAGTTAAACCAAAACCATCGGCAACGATAAGGAGCAGTGGACCTTTCCTGCCACTAAAAGTAACGAGTTTATCTAGTTTCATTTGCTTGGGTGATGACAATGTTGTTGTCGGGATTATTCGATTTATCCTTCCCGATTACCAGGTTGAATATCGAGTTGATCACGCAAAAGCTTCAGTGCCTGAGCGCGATGGCTCACCTGATTTTTTTCTCAGGTGCCAACTCGGCTGCACTGTATTCGAATCCATTCGGCAGAAAAACAGGGTCATAACCAAACCCATGATTTCCGGATTCAAACATGGCAATCTGCCCTTCCCAGGAGCCCTGACAGATGATCGGTGCAGGATCAATCGGGTGATCGAGATAGACCATGACACACCAACATCGTGCGCTACGTCGATTGGCTGGGACATTTTTTAGCTGGGCTAATAATTTGTCTACATTGCCCTGGTCGTTGGCGCCCACACCGGCGTATCGAGCGGAGTAAATCCCCGGTGCCCCGGACAGTACGTCCACTTCAAGTCCGGAGTCATCTGCAATCGCAGCAAATCCGGTTTGTTCACAGGCATGGCGGGCCTTGATTATTGCATTTTCCACAAAGGTCAATCCTGTTTCGTCCGCATCTTTTATGTCAAAGTCCCGCTGGGAAACTATGTCATAGGACTGGCTTCCCAGGATTGCCTGGATCTCAGCTAGCTTCCCGGGATTGCTGGTAGCCAGAACGATTTTCTTATCCAAGAAGGGCTTCCTTTTGTGCTTCGAGAAGGGTTTCGATGCCAGACTCTGCGTAGTCCATCATCTGATTCAATGTCTCCCGGGAGAAGATTTTCCCCTCCGCGGTGCCTTGTACCTCAATAATGCCAGCTTTATCGTCCATTACAACGTTCATGTCAGTCTCTGCCTGACTATCTTCCTTGTAGTCGAGATCTGTCACAACCTCATCCTTATAAACACCAACAGAAACCGAAGCGATGGCTGAATGTATCGGGCTGCTTTCCAAAATATCCTGATAGACCAGCCAGTTTACGGCGTCAACCAATGCCACATAAGCACCAGTGATAGATGCGGTCCGAGTCCCTCCATCGGCCTGTATAACGTCGCAATCTACGGTAATGGTGCGTTCGCCCAGTTTAGTCAGATCAATGGATGCGCGCAGCGAGCGCCCGATGAGTCGTTGTATCTCCAATGTTCGGCCTGATTGTTTCCCTTTGCTGGCTTCACGAGGATTTCGGGTATTGGTGGCTCTTGGTAACATGCTGTATTCAGCGGTGACCCATCCCTGTTTTTTGTTTCGAAGAAAGGGGGTACCCGCTCTTCGATGCTGGCGTTACATAACACTTTAGTATCTCCGAAACTCACCAGAACAGAGCCCTCGGCATGTTTGGTATAGTGGCGGATGATGGACACGGGGCGTAGCTCATCAGCTTGACGATTACTGGATCTGGACATGGGAGGCACTTTGTTAAAGGGCGCCGAATTATACACAAAACAGAATACCCAAAACAGCGATCAAAAACCGTTGCCAATACGTTGGATCAGTTCGGCATTGGGGTGTTGGGTAACGGAGTTAGCGTACAGTTATATATTTTCTGAACAAAGTAGACTGAAATCAAACTTATAGAGAAATGGACTTTCCAATCAGGCAGCTAAACAGTTTAAAATAGCGTTTTAAAACTGCTCTGGAGAGAATAAATGTCTACCGAAGATACCTGTTGTTCAATCGCCCCTTACTTCAAAGTCGAGGAGGGGAGGATGGATGAGTTTAAAGCGCTTACTGCCAGATTTGTGGAAGCAACTGGTACAGAGGAAGGAGCCCTTTATTATGGCTTTTCCTACAATGGAGATGTCGCTTATTGTCGAGAAGGTTATATCAATGGAGAGTCGCTGCTGGCTCACCTTGATAATGTTGGCGCACTGGTTCAGGAAGCATTAACCATGTCATCCCTTGATCGAATCGAAATTCACGGCCCAGAGTCAGAGGTGGCAAAATTAAGAGAGCCCCTTGCCGGGCTTAACCCTGCCTTTTCGTACTTGAGTCTGGGTTCCGCCGATAGGATTAGCGTATCGGACTGGTCGTGATGATTGTCATTCACTCCCACTCCAAAACATTTTCGCTTTAAAAACACTTCCCCTCGTTCCCACGGTCCTCCGTGGGAACACATATCGCAGCTTATGCGAACCACCCAGCTTCAAGGGTCGAGTCTCTTTTCCAGCCAAGCCACATCATGATACTGATTAAACTTTGACCCCACTTCGTTCAACGTACCAATGTATTCAAATCCCCAATTTTCATGGAGTCGTATCGAGCCAGGGTTGGGTAGGCCAATGACCGCATAGGCACGATGCAAGTCGGTTTTTCCGATATGTAAAAAAAGTTGCTCATACAATAGCTGTCCGTATCCTTGCCCTTGCATTTCGTGGTCAATATAGATGGTAACTTCTGTGGAGCTTGCATAGGCGGCTCGGCTGCGAAACGCACTGTTATAGGCAAAACCTAACACTCGCCCATTCATTGACCCCACCACTAGATGGTGATTGCTATTGAGTTGATTGAATTGGCTTATCCATTGTTGCCTTTGTTCAAGGCCCCAATCTTCAATATCAAAGGTGATGGCGGTGTTCTGTATATACCAATTATAGACTCGATTAATTCCCCCTGCGTCGTCCAGGGTCGCGAGTCTGATTTCCATTGACGTCGAATCCAGATCAGAATTGGGATTAAATCCCAAATTTAATTTACGGATTCAACTGGGCCGGCATGCCACCAGATTTACCATCTCAAAAGCGATGGTTGCTGCGGCTAATGAGGTGATTTCGGCATGATCATAGGCCGGAGCAACCTCGACGATATCTGCCGCAATCAGATTAACGCCTTTTAACCCTCGAATAATATTCACCAATTCCCGGCTGGACATGCCTGCTACTTCCGGTGTGCCGGTGCCAGGAGCATGGGCGGGGTCCAATACGTCAATGTCAATGGACAAGTAAAGAGGATTATCCCCAATCCGGTCGCGAATTCGCTTCACTACATGATCAACGCCATGGGTTTGTAACTCATCGCAGTGAACCACCTTAAAACCCAGCTCTTCGTCATTATCAAGATCCTGACGACTGTAAAGTGGCCCGCGAATACCAACATGCATGGAAGCGCTATCATTAAACAGCCCTTCTTCTGCTGCCCGTCGAAAAGGGGTTCCATGGGTATAGGGAGCACCGAAATAAGTATCCCAGGTGTCCAAATGAGCGTCAAAATGAACCAGAGCAACAGGGCCTACCTGTTTATTCACCGCCCGCAATAATGGTACCGCAATGGTGTGATCTCCCCCAAGGCTAACGATGGATTTCGCCTTGGTAAACAGATCGGTGGCCGCTACTTCAATCTGGGTAATGGCTTCTTCAATGTTATAGGGGTTGCAGGCAACATCGCCGGCATCCGCAACCTGCAGCTGTTTGAATGGTTCGGTATCGTAGGCAGGATGGAAGTTGGTTCTCAAATGGCGGGACGCCTGTCTAATGGCCTGAGGGCCAAATCTTGCCCCGGATCGATAACTGGTCCCAGAGTCAAAGGGAATGCCGAGCATGGCAACATCGCAATAGGGCACATCCCGCAATTCGGGCAGTCGACAGAATGTTGAAGGGCCAGCATAGCGAGGAACAATTGTCCCGCTGATGGGTTCAATAGGAGGTTGCTTTTCTTCGCTCATATCTGGGCTCAATGACGGGGGGTTAATAGTTATTTTGGTTAAGAATACGCCAACAATACACTAAAAAATGCGCTCAAAAACGCGACAGCAAATCTACCTGTTGTTGGGCGCTTAACGGCTTCCCGGCGATTGTATCAGCAATCCACTTACCGGTGGTTGGCCCCAGGGTGAGCCCAAGGTGACCATGTCCGAATGCCTGCCAAAGTCCTTTTTTCCCCGGAGTAGGGCCGATAATGGGCAGTGAATCCGGAGTGCTGGGTCGATGGCCCATCCAGGGTTCATCGAGCAGTTGCTCTCCCATGGGTAAGGTTCCTCGAATCTGATCGCTCAGGGCGTTGATCTGGTGGGGAGTGGGATGGGTATGATTGGCTACTAACTCAACGACGGAGGTGACCCGGATACCCATTTCCATTGGGGTAAGCACAAACCCTGCCTGGGTATCAATGACGGATCGGGTCAATGGTTTATCTGGCAGGGGTCGGTAAAGATAATGATAGCCTCGCTCTATGGCGATGGAGTTTTTTAGCGCTGCAGTCTTGAGCAACAGCGGTGATGATGCCCCCATTGCCACCACGATGTCTGTGGCTTGAATGTTTCCATCCTCGGTGCCTAGTTCCCACCCCGATGGGGTTTGGGTGATTTGGGATAGGGTGGTGCGTTTAAATATCCCGCCCAAATCCGCAAATAAAGCCGCATAGGCCTTACAAACCGCGGAGGGATTCGTGACGGTGGGGGTGCCATCTAACCACATTCCCCTGACGTATCTCCGGGTTAAATGGGGCTCAAGCTCGGTGATTTCCCCGGCATTCACCACCTGAAAACTAACCCCATAACGTTCAAAACCCTGGCGCTCCCTTGCGGTTTGCTGAAATTGGCTTTCATCCCTGTACAGCCTTAACCAACCCGTATCGTTCAGATAGCCCATGGCGTTACTTTCCTGGAGTAATTCCAGATGATCGGCAACCGCGTTGCGTAGTAGCTGACTCATTGCTTCGGTGCAATGGCGATCAACGGTGTCATTACAATTTCCAACGAACTGGGATAGCCAGGGGATTAGCTTGGGTAAGTGGGGCCAATGCAAGCGGAAGCGGCTATCCCGATTGGTGGCAAGCACCGGGAGTTGTCGTTTGATAGCGGCATTGGCCAGAGGATGAATACCGCTGTTGGCGATGATTCCTGCATTACCAAAACTCGCTTCTTCCCCGGGTTCCCTGCGGTCAATCAGGGTAACATCGAATCCCTTTTTTCTTAGCGCAATGGCGCAGCAGACGCCAACAAATCCAGCCCCTGCCACAATAATATTTTTCATAATGCTTCGATATAATGCCTACGTGACTAACAGCGGGTGACTAACAGCGGGAATGATTTGGCTGCGATTGAACATATTGAAAACAAAGACACCACACAGTGCCGCATGTCCGTGCTGGTAGTGGATTGTTCTGATGATAGTTGACACCGAGGTCATTTAAAACGAGATCATATAAAAAAGGCAGGTTCATAACAATGTCAATACGGTGTCGATGTTTTGTCTATCATAACCTGACCCCGGATTCTGTGGATTTATTCAGGATGAATTTTCTTTGACTTCCGGTGGTGAGTCTTCCATCATTGACAGAATGATCAGATTTAATCAAAGGTGGGAATTCAATGAGTGGTAAATTAACTCTGGAAGCGCTCCGCAAAGCCGTTGCGGAAAACGAAATCGACACCGTTCTCGCCTGTCAGGTTGATATGCAGGGACGTCTAATGGGAAAGCGGTTTCATGCTCAGTTTTTTATCGACAGTGCATGGGAAGAAACCCATAGCTGTAATTATTTACAGGCCACTGACATGGAAATGGAAACTGTGGAAGGTTATAAATCCACTGGCTGGGAGTCCGGGTATGGTGATTATGTGATGAAGCCGGATCTGGATACCCTGCGCTATATTCCCTGGTTGGAGGGCACTGCCTTGGTGCTGTGTGATGTATTGGATCATCATCGCCACGAACCCGTCTCTCACTTTCCCCGAGCAGTGCTAAAAAAACAGATCCAGCGTCTGCATGAACATGGAATGAGCGCTTATATGGCGACGGAGCTGGAGTTTTTTCTGTTTAGTGATAGCTATGAATCCGCTCAGAAAAAAGGATATCGGGACCTGGAAACCATTAGCGCCTATAACGAGGACTATCATATTTTCCAGACCACCAAGGAAGAAGAGGTGATGCGAGCTATTCGAAACGGTTTGCAGGGCGCCGATGTGCCCGTGGAGAACACCAAAGGGGAGGCATGCGCTGGGCAGGAAGAAGTTAACGTGCGTTATGCCGACGCCCTAACCATGGCGGATCGTCATGTCATCGTGAAAAATGGCTGTAAGGAAATCGCCTGGGCCAAGGGTAAGTCCATTACATTTATGGCGAAATGGCATGACAATCATGCTGGGAATTCTTCCCATATTCATCAATCATTGTGGAGCAAAGACGGAACGATTCCATTGTTCTA
>JAALKB010000105.1 GCA_011088265.1 Gammaproteobacteria bacterium | reverse complement strand
TGTAACCGATGATTTCAAAAATAATGCTGGCCCAGAAGTCATGGATTACTTTGGCAAACGTGTTTCCCCAGGAGACATCATGGGAGGAATGCTGGTATTTATGGCAGAAAACCAAGCGGGTGGTGAAGACGCTGCCATTGAATTCCTTGCAACACAAGGTGGTGTTTGGGAGCCTTGGGTGAGTGCTGATGTAGCCGCTAAAGTTAAAACAGCTATCCAGTAAGCCACGAAGTAGCAAATAGAGCATTTGGGCTCAGGTAATAAAGTAAAACTGCATTACCTCGAAACCCATGCTTTAATCACCTAAAAACCTGTCCCGAGCAATCGCTTTGGACAGGTTTTTTTATGTTATTGAAACGGAGTAACGATGGACTTCTTTACAAAATTTCCCGCCATGGGCCGTCAGGGCCTCCGGGATCTTAAAAAATCAATAGATGCGGGCTTTCGGGATTTTTCCCGGGAATTTGGTGAATCATTAGAGAACTTTTTCGAACCGTTGTTGTGGTTTCTGGTGAGACTGGAAAAGCTATTAATCGCAACTCCCTGGCCAATTATTATTCTGGTGCTTGCTCTGCTTGCATGGGTTGGATCAAGAAGCGTGAAAATTGTTATCGGCACCATTCTGTCTTTCCTTGCTATTGGCTACTTCGGCATGTGGAAGGACACCATGTCCACGCTCGCCATCATTTCGGTTTCTACCATTGTCTGTATCACAGCAGGCATCCCCTTGGGAATCCTGATGGCACGCTCTGATCGGGCTCAGTCCGTGGTCACTCCTATTCTTGATATCATGCAAACCATTCCGGCTTTCGTTTATCTGATCCCGGTAGTCATGTTGCTTGGTATAGGTAAGGTTCCCGGTCTTCTGGCGGTTTGTATCTATGCCATACCTCCAATCGTGCGGCTTACCAACCTTGGGATCAGGTTGGTTCAGAAAGAAGCATTAGAGGCCGCGGATGCATTCGGTGCCAACTATAAACAGAAACTGTTCGGTGTTCAGATTCCACTGGCATTGCCGAACATATTCGCCGGAGTGAATCAAACCATCATGATGGCGTTATCCATGGTTGTTATTGCCTCCATGATTGGTGTTGCAGGTCTGGGTGTTCCGGTACTGCGATCCATCTCCAATCAATATCTCGCTCTGGGACTGATGAATGGTTTAGCCATTGTTGCCCTGGCCATTATTTTCGATCGTGTTTCACAGCAGTATGGTGAACGTCTACAAAAGCACCGACAGGGTATAAAACATGACTGAGGCTAAAATTAGAATTCAGAATCTTTACAAAATTTTTGGCCCCAAACCCCAGTCGGTCATTAGTAAAGTACAAGAAGGCATGTCCAAGCAGGAATTGCTGGAGGAACATGGCCACGTCCTCGGTCTTAAAGATATCAACATTGATATTCCAGCCAGAGGGGTTTCCGTCATCATGGGGCTGTCCGGTTCTGGGAAATCGACCCTTATCCGTCATATCAACAGACTCATCGAGCCGACCTCCGGTAAGATGATCGTTGATGATCAGGATGTTCTCGCCATGAGCAAAGACGAGCTCATCGAGTTCAGACGTTATAAGGCCTCCATGGTATTCCAGAAATTCGGTCTGCATGTCCACCGAACAGTCGCGGAAAACGCTGCCTATGGATTAATCATTCAGGGTACACCTGTTCAGGAAGCTAAACAGTTGAGTCAGAAGTGGATTGAACGAGTAGGTCTCGGCGGGTTTGAGGGCCATTACCCCTCCCAGTTGTCTGGCGGCATGCAGCAACGGGTAGGCCTTGCCCGCGCTCTTTCTACGGATGCTGAAATCCTACTGATGGATGAAGCATTTTCTGCTCTCGATCCACTGATACGTACTGACATGCAGGATGTATTACTCGGACTTCAGGAAGAGTTACACAAGACCATCGTGTTTATTACCCATGACCTTGACGAAGCGCTTCGTATTGGTGATAGCATCGCAATTCTAAGAGATGGAGCGGTAATCCAACAGGGAGACCCTCAGGACATCATCATGCATCCTTCTGATGATTATATTGTGGACTTTGTCCAGGACATCAACCGTGGTCGTGTTATTCGATTGAAAACCCTGATGGCGCCAGGTGAATCAACATCCGGACCTAACCTTCCCCACACCATGAACCTTGAGTTGGCCCTTCCCTTGATTTCCGAGGCTGAATCCAAATCAGGGAACGTCGTTGATGATGACGGACAGATCATTGGTAGTATCAGCCTTGAGCAAATCATCAGCGGTTTAACTCGACCCGATGTTGATACTGGCTCTGAAACCCGATATCAATAACCTAAAGCCCGATATCGATAATCTAAAGATAGAAGGTAGAAAAGAAACCGCTAAAAAATCCGGGAGCTCCTTGAAGAAATCTATTAGATAAAAGCCTGTTAGAAGAAGTATAAAGGAGAGAGATACACCAGCCAGGCTTATTTAAGTCCGACCGATGCTGAACTGGACTCCTTACCGGATTTTAAATTCTTGATAAACCACCAGGAATTCTTAGCTAATTTTTACCCTATTTTACCCCTGGCATTCCTGCGCCAGGGGGTATTATTTTATGAAGCGTACCATTGTCAGGAGCAGGTGTGTCAGGAGCAGGTGATGCTCACAACCGGGTACACATAAGTTGAGCAGTGGCTATTCGATTCACCATCTTTTCGATTAACTGCGAACCCGGGTTTTCGATGGATCAAAGAAAGGAACTTCTTCCACCACCGCTGTGCCATTGAAGTCATCACTCACAACATCGAGCGTTGTCCCAGAGGACGCGGCGACCTGTTTCAGATGGACAAGAGCCAGAGACTTGTTCAACCGATGAGACCAGGCGGGACTGTTCAAAACCCCTACTTCCTCCCCATTCAGCACCAACTTTTCACCGCCGACCAAAGCGTCGCCATGATTGACCGCAACCCCCGCCGCAATGAACCGAGCCTGGGATTCGAGCTCAAACGCTTTAGCCTTACCACGAAACTCTCCCTTCTTGCGACTCATGGTAAATCCCAAACCCACTTCCCAGGGGGTGTGTTCATCAGTCATGTCATAACCAAAAAATAGCAACCCCGCTTCAATCCGAACTTTATCCAACGCGGTAAAGGAACACGGTAGTATCCCCCCTTCTTTTCCATGCCCAAGAATGTTATCCCAAATGTCACCCACAACGGAGGCTGATGCCAGAATCTCATAGCCACGTTCTCCGGAATAACCGGTTCTGGACAAACGACAGGAATGACCAAATAACTCGGCTGGCTGATGGTGGAAGTATTGTAGGTTTTCAAGTTCTATTGACGTATGAGCGTTTAACAAAGATAGCGCCTGAGGACCCTGCAAGGAAATGTTGTGAAGATCATCATCAAGTTCGATGTCAACATTTAGACCTTGTGCGGATTCTGTAATACGCTGCATACTGTCGCCAGAGCCGTGACACAATAACCATTCGTTGTCACCATTATTCGCCAAAATCGCATCGTCACAAACCGTACCCTGCTCGGTAAGAACAGCGCCATAAGCCGACTGTCCCGGTCCAACCAAAGCCATATTTCGCGTAATAACATGATCAGCAACCTTCCCTGCATCAGCTCCCCGGATATATACTTTTTTGAGTGGAGACATGTCAAATAAACCTGCCGATTCCCGTACGGCATCATGTTCATCATTAGGGTCACTGTTATAACTCCAGGCCGTTCCCATTCCATTCCAGTCTTCAAGACCAGACCCAAGAGCCGTATGGCGGGAGGCGAGTGCCGATGTGCGTGTTAATTCTGTCATTTGATGTTCTCCGAAAAATCAGGTTATTTGTATTAATGCTATTAGTGGTATTTAATTAAGAAAGTTTTCCAACAATCCTGGATGAATAATATCTCTGTGTATGTTTCTTGTTTCGGTTGAAGAAAGACTCTTGGATCGCAAAACCTGTTATCTCCAATCTATAGCAAACTATTGCAGACTATCCTAATCACTACCACTATTATGGCCTGGTCATGATTGTGGACAGTCAGTACCAATGATCCTCAACCGCATTCTTTTTTCTACTCACGTAGTCAATCAGGGCTTCATTAACCCCGGGGTCAATCTCCGGGGCCTCGTATTGTTCTAGCATGCTTTTCCACTTTTGATTAGCGCGTTGTTCGCTGTTCAACGAACCAGTATCCGACCATTGCTCGAAAGACTGAGTGTCGGCAAGCAGATCAGACTTATAATTGGCAGTCTCGAAGTTGCTCAAAGTGTGATCCACACTAAGGAAATTCTCTCCTGGTCCTGATTGAAGATAAGCAGATTTCGCTAACTGGTTCTCGTCAATGGTTAATCCTCCTAACATACGACACATCATTCCGCAGCGATCAAGATCCATCATGAATTTTTCGTAACCCATGGTCAATCCCCCTTCCAACCAACCCGCGGCATGAAAAACAATGGAGGAGCCGGCCATCAACGCAGCAGACATGGTATCAGAAGATTCCTGCATTGCCTGCCCGTCCGCCACTTTGGATGCAGTAACGTGACCAATGCCCCTCAATGGAAGATTCATTCTACGACTTAGTTGGCCCAGCGCCAATGCAGACAGGCTGGCCTCAGGGCTACCAAAAGTGGGAGCACCGGTAAGTAGATCCAGAGTAGTTAGGAAATTTCCGTAAATCACCGGAGAACCTTTGCGAAATAATTGCGTCAATGCGATCGCCGCAATGGTTTCTGCATGAGCCTGGGCAATCAACGCGGGTTGAGTAACTGGTCCCATAGCACCACCAAGAATAAAAGGTGAAATAAAACAGCCCTGATTTGCTTTCGCATAGGCCTTTAGAGAGCCGATCATGATGCTATCCAGAACCAGTGGTGAATTGAGGTTAATGTTTCCCTGAATAACACAGTGCTCTTCCATAAATTTTTCACCAAAAGCAATTTTTGCCATTGCGATGGAGTCCAGAGCCCTATCTGCAGCAGTGACCCCACCCATGAACGGCTTTGTGGAGTAACGCAGGTGAGCGTAAACCATATCGAGGTGCCGCTTGTTCACCGCGACATCAACGGGTTCACACACCGTTCCTCCAGAATGGTGCAGCCAGGGAGAATGATAAGTGAGCTTAATGAAGTTTTCGAAATCTTCAATCGTGGCATAACGTCGTCCCCGATCCATGTCAGTCACAAAGGGAGAACCGTAACCCGGACAAAAAGAAACCGAATTTCCTCCTACCGTTATTGATCGTTTTGGATCACGACCGTGCATAACAAATTCAGCAGGAGCTGTCGCACAAAGGGATTTGGCATGGCCAGGATCGAAACGGACCCTTTCTCCATCAACACTGGCGCCAGCCTGACGAAATAGATCCAATGTTTCTCTATCACCTCTAAATTCAATCCCAATCTCCTTAAGAATCCAATCAGAATGAGCTTCCAGTTTGTTTAGACCCTCATCATCAAACAACTCGGTAGTTGGGATATGACGTTTCACGCTAGAGGGGATTATCCGTACTGGATTCCGACGACGTTCGACTCTCGCAGATCTCCCCCGGCGTTTCAGGACTCCTGGATTGTCAACAGCAGGATTGACAGAGGTATCATTCATTCTTTATGTCTTCCACTATATACATTCTGGCATATACATCCTGGTTCAATATTTTTGACCAAATCTCTCGAAAAATCGAAAAAAACAAAGGTTAAAGTGATCTATTCCCAAATCACCCAGAATCGAAATAAAGCGTATAATTGCGCTTGAATAGACCCACTACCCACATGGGATAGTGTTCCCTTTGCAGCACGAACACAACTCAAAAATTTTTCACCCTCGTTTAAATTTACTGAACGACTAATTATTCCAGCACGTTATTTCAGTCATGTCTTTTAGATCATTCAACGCGCTAAGAGTGCTCAGCGTGGTTTCGCAGACAATGAGTTTCACTCAAGCGGCGCATAAACTGCATGTCACCAAGGGTGCAGTCAGTTACCAAATCAAACAACTTGAAGAAGAAATGGGGTTTCGGGTTTTCACTCGCACCAATGGAAGAATCCAATTAACGGAACGAGGAAAAAACCTCGCTGAAATCGCCCAGCACTCACTCACCGCTCTGGAGAACGAAATTACTGATCTCAAAAAAGAAAAAAGACCTTCTATTACCATTGGTATGTCCACTTATTTCGCTTCACGATGGTTGTCCCCAAGGTTAATGAACTTTACCAGTAAACACTCGGACATCGGCTTAAGGCTAAAGCCTTCAACTGGGCTGTTCGACCTTGAGGAGGAAAACATCGACATGGCCATACGATGGGGAAATGGCAATTGGGATGACCTGGAAATAGAACATCTATTTCATTGTCCCGCCATTCCAACCGCTGGAAAATATGTTGCCGAAAAGATCAGAACACATGGACTGGAAAGCATGTTAAAGGTAATTCCCCTACTTCATGATCGCGAGGCCAGCGATTCCTGGAGGGAATGGCTCGATGCTGCAGAAATTGACTATCAGACAACGGCAAATGATCTCACGATCCCTGATCCCAATGTCCGGGTTCAAGCGGTTATCGATGATCAGGGACTAGCATTGAATGATCGACTTGTTCAACCTGAGATTGATGGACGACAGCTATTTCAGGTATCCAGTATCAGCCTGGATCAATACGGCTACTATCTTGCGTATCCCAGGCATGCCTTGAAGAATCCTCATCTGCTTGGATTTCGTCAATGGATTCTCTCCGAAGCAAAAAAGGAAGAAGTAGCCCGCCCTAAATTCTGACTCATAAGCCCACAGATAAGGCCTAGAAAATGCGACCCGAGGTTAAGGTCGTAATTTCAGGCCAGTCACGTTGTCCTGGAAGGCGTCCTGGAAAGCCCCCTGGAAAGCGATACTACGAGGGCGCAGGCTCACAATGGGCCTTTCCATCACGGCCATAGGATTTAGGATTGACCTGAATCGCTTTGTATTCACCTGGAACCAGCTTGCCCAAATGCCAATGACCAATGGCTATCCGGACAAGGCGCAGAGTGGGAAATCCGATCGCTGCGGTCATTCGACGCAGCTGGCGATTTCGACCCTCGATGATTCTAATCTCGATCCAGCGGGTTGGAATATTCTCCCGATACCGAATTGGTGGCTCCCTCGACCAGATCTCCGGGTTGGGAATTCGTCGAGCCCTGGCGGGCAGCGTTAATCCATCCCTGAGCTCGATACCCTTACGCAGCAACTTCAAATCGCCGTCGGTGATAGCACCCTCAACCTGTATCCAATAAGTTTTAGGCAATTTGTGATTGGGATGGGCAATTTTATGCTGTAGTTTTCCGTCGTCAGTCAGCAGCAAAAGGCCTTCGGAATGGAAATCCAGACGTCCCGCAGGATAAACCCCGGGTTGGCTAATATATCTTCCAAGAGTAGGTCGATTATCCGCATCAGTGAACTGACTCAGCACACCATAGGGTTTGTTAAACAGTACTAATTTGCCCATTGAGCCATCTCTAATAGCCTCTTATACCACAAGCCACGGAACCGGGATCTACTCCTGGTTCCACTCGACGGTATTTTCCCATTGAGGTCAAGGGGAATGTTCACGATTTCTTCTGGCCGCCATTGCTTCACGATGAGAAATATAACTAATTGATGCGACAATAATCGAAGCACCTACAATCACCCAAATATCTGGTACTTCGTCGAAAATCAGGAAACCGAATAGCACAGCCCAAACCAGTTGTAGAAATGCGAAGGGTTGTATAGCGGTGAGAGGGGCTTTTGATATGGATTTAGTGATAGCGTAGTGTCCAGCGGTAGCAAATACTGCTACTAATGCCAATCCCAACATCTCAACCAGTGTGGGCGTTTGCCATTCGATCAATGCTCCGGGCAAAAGTACCACCGTGCAAAACAGCGTCAAAATGGCAAGAATGTTACTGGATGATTCGGTTTTGGTTAGCTTTTTCGTAAATAAAAAGGAAGCGGCAAAACACATCGCCGCGAAAAACTGCGCCAGAGCACCTGATTGTATCTCCACCAACCCGGGTCTCAGGATGATGAGCATGCCCACAAAACCAATGACAATTGCCGCGATCCGCCGCGACTGTACCTTTTCTTTAAAAATCAAAATTGCACCAAGGGCGGTATAAATGGGGGTGGTGTATCCAATGGCAGTGACTTCTGCGATTGGAATTCTTGCCATTGCATAAAACCACAATATTACTGCCATACCATGTACGAGACCGCGATAGAAATAGAGTTTAAAACCCTCCCTACTGATGGTTCGCCACTGAATTTTCATTAATACTGGCAATACGAATAGCAACCCAAAACAATAGCGCATAAATGCGGCCTGAACTGCCGGCATATCGGAACTCAGAAAACGAACCGAAATATAGACCGCCACGAATAATAGCCCACTGGCGATCATCCACAAGGCACCGGCAAGATAATGAGGTTTGGATTCTTCGACCTTCATTTGGTTCGTAATAGATAATCGTTTGTAGTGGATTAAAATTTGAAAAGACCGACGAAGTAGTACAAAGTCTGGAAGCATCAAAACATAGAGATCATCTCACACACATCATCCAGAGAAAGACCATGGGCCACTAGCACATCGCATGACATCAACCAGCTACTGCTCAAATTTTTAGCTCTGAAAACACGCCAAATAGAGGCTCCTGGGGACTATCAGAGAACGGTCTTTTTAAAATCGATAGGTTATAAAGAAGGATGAATGAAAAAAGGAGATAAAAACAGGGATAGGAAGTCTCACAACTTTCAGCAGTCTTTCGGGCTAATCTTTTCAGGTAACCTGATTATAAAAAGTCGTCATCTCAAGTGCTCCATATCCATCCTCTACTCCATATTCATCCTTCAGGCAAAAACATCCTACCACTCATTCTTATTTCGCCAAGCTGTTTGCAGATAAAGTTTCTCAACTTTCTTTCTCGCCCAGGGCGTCTTACGGAGAAACTTAAGCGAAGAATTAACCGACGGATCAGAAAGAAAACAATTTATTCTGATCTTCTGGCTCAATACTTCCCATCCGTATACGGATACTAGCCGTTCCACGATCATTTTCAGGGTAACGCCATGCATCACATCCGCGAACTCTCGGTCTTTATTTTTTTCTTTTTCTTCGATCACCAGGAAATGAGTAAAACAAACAGGTGTAGATTCAAGGGATGTTCCTTAACGTTCCAGAGCAGGATAAAACAAAAACAGCAATCAGGTTACCAGGAAAAGTAATCGACGAATAGTAATCGACGAATAAAATGCAAAGCGAAACTGATCACGCCGTTTTGTCATTTATGCCATAAAAATATGTCATGAAAATATGTCATAAGAGC
The DNA here is from genome assembly GCA_011088265.1 of Gammaproteobacteria bacterium. Lineage (GTDB taxonomy): Bacteria > Pseudomonadota > Gammaproteobacteria > Arenicellales > Poriferihabitantaceae > WLWV01. The sequence continues at coordinate 3,819 of JAALKB010000105.1, read as the reverse complement.
ATGCCACAAGATCATCCCTATTTTGGCAGTAAACGAGATAACTCAGCCCAAACTGTTTCGAGAATAATGGGTTGGGCCAACTCAGTGGGATGGTACCCGTCTTCCTGCATCAGTGCATAATCCAATGCGACACTTTCCAGAAGAAATGGCACAACGGGAATACTTAGCTCAGAAGCAAGTTCAAGGTAGACATTTTGAAATGCCTGGGTATAGACCTTGCCATAATTGGGGGGAATCATCATCCCCAGCAAAAGCACCTTGCTTCCATGTGATCTGGATGATTGAATTATTTGGAACAGATTGTGTCTCATCTGATTAACATCCAGCCCCTGAAGCCCATCATTCGCTCCGAGTTCAAGGACTACAATATCCGGGTTGTAATCGATTAGCGCTTGAGAAATTCGCTGGGAGCCACCATATGAGGTTTCGCCAGGAATACTTAAATTGTGAACCGAGATATTCCGGTTCGCCACCCGCTTCGATAGCAAAGAAACCCAACCGCTATCAATGGGAATTCCATAGGATGCACTAAGACTGTCTCCCATAACAAGAACACTATAGGCCAGAGTTCGACCCGGTAATCCAGCAACAAATAGCACTGCCAGGAAAACTAACGCTCTAGGGATATATTGACGCATAGAAAAATTCCAAAACAAATATGAATACATACGACGTTAATACAGGTGATATCGCGGTGCAAGGAATGAATATTACAAAGTCAGTCAGTTTGGGCTCACAGGAGATCAACATTCTCTGTGATGTGTCACTCGATATCAAACGCAAACACACTGTGTCCATCACCGGATCATCTGGTTCCGGAAAAACATCCCTGCTCGGTGTACTGGCTGGGCTGGATCTCCCTGATACTGGGTCTGTGCAGTTGTTGGGAAACGAACTCACGAACATGAATGAAGATCAAAGAGCTACAGTACGTTGTGGCGAAGTGGGTTTTGTTTTTCAATCATTTCATCTCCTGCCCAACCTCACCGCATTGGAGAACATTTCCCTCGCACTGGAGGTAACACCAGGAAGCGTGCATATTCGTGAGCGAAGCATGACGGCCCTGGAACGGGTTGGTCTTTCTGATCACGCTAATCATCTACCCTCCCAAATGAGTGGAGGCGAACAGCAAAGAGTCGCACTGGCAAGGTCGGTGGTCATTAATCCTTCCGTACTATTTGCCGATGAACCTACCGGCAATCTCGATTATCGAACCAGTGACCAAATATGCGATTTGCTTTTTTCTCTATGCAAGGATGATGGCACGACACTGGTCCTGGTGACCCACAATCAGCAACTCGCCGCTCGTTGTGATGATCAAATCATACTGGAAGCAGGACGTCGGGTCTGATGCCATAATCATCTCATGAATGATCCCCTGGAAGAATTCTAAACTTCATTAGCTCCCTGCCACGGCCCTCCTCTAAAGACTTAAAGACATTCTGCTAAAATGCAAAATCTAACTCGTCTTACACGACTCGCTGAGTTTAAATTATTCATTATCGGAATATTTCTGATCGGTGTAGTGCTTGGTGCAGTGGGAGTTTTCAGTGAAAGAGTCGAACTTGCCATGGAGCTTCGCACCAGCGAATTACTTGGTGCTGATGCCCAACTTTCATCCAGTCGTCCTTTAAGCCCGGAATATAGAAGTTTGGCCCGGGAGCATGGTCTTGAAACCGCCGATGCTGTTAGTTTTCTGAGCATGGCACTCAATGAAAATGGCAGTAAGCTCGCAGGGGTGCGAGCGGTATCCTCAACCTATCCGCTAAGAGGAGAAATTGTAGTAAAACCATCCCTGACCCACCCAGCCTCCACCTCCGCCCCGAAACCTGGAGAAATATGGGCGGCCACCCAGTTGATTAGTGACCTTGGACTTAACTCTGTTCGCCGGCTTCAACTCGGAGACCGGAGTATGAATTTTTCCCGGGAAATATTACTCGAACCCGAAGGCGGGGCAGGAATGCTTCGTGTTGCCCCCAGGATATTGATGAACATTGAAGATCTTGACAGCACCGGGTTGATCACGCCTGCTAGTCGAGCCACATTTCGCTTACTGTTGGCGGGGGAAAAAGCAAACATCGAAGCATTTTACAATTCTATTAACTCACGCCTAAAACAGTATGAGTCATGGGCAGTAGCAAACACCCAACGGGATGAGGTTCGCGCAACTATTGGCCGAATCGTTACCTATGTTCGACTTGCAACTCTACTCACACTAGCTTTATGTGTAATTACCATGGCGCTTGCAGCACAGGGATTATGGGGACAACAGATACAGGAGGTAGCTTTATTACGCTGTCTGGGGCAGGAGCATAAACACACCCTTCGTAGCCTTCTGAAAACCTATATGATGTTAACCATACCGGCAGCACTGATTGGAATCAGCACTGGGTATGGATTGCAATTTGTTGCCATTGAATTTCTTGAACAGGCAACGGCTATGACGCTCCCCGGGAGTGGTTTATTACCTCTGTTTTTCGCCTTATTAATGTGCATAGTGATTGTTTTAACCATCATTTTCCCTATTCTTTTATCAGTTAAACAGGTGTCCGCTATCTCATTACTCCGTTCAGGAACCATGGACCAAATCAAAAGTAACAGAGCCACCATCCTTTCTGTATTCGCTTTACTGGTTTTAGTCACACTGTTTCTTGCTCGCAGCACCTATTTATCGCTGGGTGTTTTAGGGAGTTTTCTATTGGCCTCCCTGGCTATCTGGGCATTGGTTCGAGCTATTATTTTCTCATTTGATCGACTGATAAAACCTAAACCTTTCTCCTGGTATGTTGCTTTAAAGTCACTAAGCTCCAATAGTGCGCGGAGTGCCTGGCTCACCAGTGCATTCGCCATCACAATTTTTGCATTAGCATTACTCGGCATTATCAGAAGCGACATATTCAATGCCTGGCAAAAAAATGTACCCACCGATGCACCGAATGTTTTCATGATGAACATCAAATCCGTTGATAGAACGCTGTTAACCAATTTGCTGGTAGAAAATCATATCCCGGAACCGGAGCTTTTTGCGATTATCCGGGGCCGCATTGCATCCATCAACGGAAAGCCCATCGTAAATAGACCCATAGATAGTAATGCTTCTGATCAGAAGAAATCGAAACGTGAACGCATGAGCCATGACTTCAACCTAACGGAGCTGGACGTTCTTCCAGCGGAAAATGTGGTCGTGGAAGGAAGCTGGTTTGATTCTACAACCAACACCAAGGGGTTTTCTGTTGAACATGAGATTGCCGAAGAACTGGGGCTTAAACTGGGGGATGAACTCGCCATGAACATCGCCGGCAAGCTCTATGAAGCAGAAATCACAAGCCTAAGATCCGTTAAATGGGAAAATATGAAACCTAATTTTTATATCATCGCCTCGCCAGGCACGCTGGATGATGCACCACGGAACTACATCACAGGAATATATAGTGCCGCCGAAACGGATAGTTTAATTCACCAAGTCAACAAGGCGTTACCGAATGTTGCGGCCATCGATATTAGAATGATATTGACGCGTTTTAGAACTTTGGTGAATCAAGGGGGGCAGGCAGTTAGTGTCATTTTATTATTTACCATGGCTGCTACCCTATTAGTATTGGTAGGTGTATTGCAAGGCCAAAAGAACGCAAGACGGCAGGAAATTGCCCTACTCAAGTCAATGGGAGCAAACGGCACATTCGTGCGTAAATCCATTCTGACTGAATTCGCCATGATTGGGTCCCTTGCTGGTTTTGTCGGAGGTGGCCTGGCAATTTTTTGCGCATCAATGCTTGCACGTCGAGTTTTTCAACTACCACTTGATGCTCAATGGGACTG
>JAALKB010000005.1:42188-59477 GCA_011088265.1 Gammaproteobacteria bacterium | reverse complement strand
CCGACAACATTTATTGAAAAAGGCCTGTTTGCTAGCTGACTCCTCGTAATACTTCTATTACAATCCAGTTAGTTTTAATCAATAGAATTGACACATGAAAAAGACTTACAAAGAGCCGTTAAACAAGACAGAGATTATTAATACACTCGCCGAGGATACCCAACTTTCAAAAAAGGAAGTAAAAGCGGTTCTGGATTCACTAGGTAATCTAATCAATGCTCACGTATGCCCACGGTCTGCAGGAGTATTCAAATTACCTGGTATGATGAAAATTCAGGTCATCAAGAAACCCGCAACCAAAGCCAAGAAAGGAGTCCCCAATCCATTTAGACCAGGGGAAACCATGGATGTTGCTGCCAAGCCTGCCAGCAAAAAAATCAAAGTTATTCCATTGAAACAGCTAAAGGACATGGCATCCTGAGCTTTGCTGGCCCCCTTATCTTCAATCATAGGAAAGGGGGCTGTTCTGGGTATTATACTACTTCCCAGTAGTTGTAGCCTAAGTAGCTTTAGCCCTGTAGTTATCCAGCAATATTGAGAATTTCCATCAACAGACGAAAGCAGGAACGAGCAAAAAAACGAATACAAGAACAAAAAAAGGGTAGCAAATGCTACCCTTTTTCAGTATTCAGAACGACTAAGTCAGAAGCTTTATCGTTTCGAATACTGAGGTCTTTTACGTGCCTTATGGAGGCCAATTTTCTTACGCTCCACTTCTCTGGCATCCCGAGTAACAAAACCAGCTTTTCTCAACGCAGATCTAAGCTCTTCGTCATAACTCATTAGCGCACGAGTAATACCATGTCGAATAGCTCCGGCCTGACCGCTATTGCCGCCACCTTCCACATTCACCTTTACGTCCATTTTTTCGAGCATTTCAACCAGTTCAAGAGGCTGGCGAACAACCATTCTTGAAGTTTCGCGGCCAAAATACTGTTCGATTGATTTCTTGTTAATGGTGATTTGTCCTGTACCTCGTTGCAAATACACTCTTGCAGTAGAGGATTTGCGACGTCCTGTTCCCTGATAGGTTTCTTGAGTCTGAGCCATGAATAGTTACCTTAATCGTTACCTGAAAATATTTGCTGAATCTGAATCAGATTTCCAGGGTTTTCGGTTGTTGCGCGTGGTGATTATGTTCTTCACCCACATAGATCTTTAACTTGGAAAGCATTGCGCGTCCCAGTTTATTCCGGGGTAGCATACCTTTCACTGCTTTTTCAATCACTCGGGTTGGATGAGTTTCAATCATCGTTCTAAAGTTAACACTTTTGATTCCGCCTGGATAGCCGGTATGGTGGTGATACATTTTGTCATTATATTTATTACCCGTAACGGCAACTTTCTCGGCATTAACCACAACAATGTAATCACCGGTATCAACATGCGGAGTATATTCTGGCTTATGTTTGCCTCGAAGTCGTCGGGCAATTTCAGATGCCAGACGACCCAAAACCTTGTCGTTAGCATCGACAACGTACCAGTCTCTTTTGACCTCTGCAGATTTTGCGGAAAATGTTTTCATTTATTCAAACCGAATAATGGGAAAAAACGGAGCGCGGATGATACTGTAGAGCGCTCTTTGATACAAGTACTACTGATAGTTTTTGGTTAGATTTCAATGATTCGCAATTGGTTTCCCAAAATTGATAGCATTTTCCATCGCCACGATGTGTAAAGCTACGCTAGTAGTCCACCATGAACCGCTGTGGCTCAACATCCGCATATACTATATCAATAGTTTATATCAATAATTCTACCCAATGCACCATTGGGAGCTTTGAGTTCATCTGTAGCCAGGATTGGCAGCCAACATTCGCAGTACAAATAACATCGGGCTTTCCCTGTTCTAGCGAAGATAGCTTGTTTTCCCTCAATACATTAGCGATTTTAGGCTGCAAGATAGAATAGCTTCCCGCTGAACCGCAGCATAAATGACTATCATTTACCGTCAAAAGCTCATAACCCGCTGATTTCAAAATTTTTTCCACTTTACCATTAACTTTCTGCCCATGTTGCAAAGTGCATGGGGGATGGAAGGCCACGCGCTTGGGCTTTTCTATCGGATCCAATTTGTATCCAGTGGACATCTCCTGTTCAATGATTTCACAAAGATCATAAGTTCTTTCACTGATTGCAATTGCTTTCTCAAGATAAACCGGATTGTCTGCAAATAGATGGGGATATTCCTTTATCGTCACGCCGCAACCACTTGCAGTCATGACAAACGCTTCAAATCCTTGCAATAGATAGGGGTACCAGGTATCAATGAGCCTTTGAGCCGCTAATCTACCTTTTTCTGGTTCCGACGTATGAGAACAGACGGCGCCACAACAGTCCGCCTGCTTGACTTCGATTAATTCTATCCCCATCCGATTCAGCAGATTTCTGGCTGCGATATTAGTACCCGGAGTCAGGGCAGGTTGGGCGCAACCTGCGAGCATCACCATTTTCCTATCAGAAACCACATTCCCGGTTAAAGGCGTTATATTTTTGTTCCGGGTAGGAATCTTGTTGGAGATAGTCGATGGCAGGATAGATCTAAAAAGTTTCCCTATTCCAATCAGCAAGCTGAAGATATTGCGGTTGGGAACAATGGTTGTTAACACTTTTCTCAACAGCGTGTTCCTGACATCCCGGGAAACCTGCTCGTCCACGACCTCCCTACCAATTTCCAGTAACTTGCTATATTGAACCCCGGATGGGCAGGTGGATTCACAGGAACGACAGGTTAAACATCGATCAAGATGCTGTTGCATTTTTTTTGTTGGCTCTGCTCCCTCAAAAATCAATTTCATCTGATATATGCGACCTCTTGGGCCATCCAGTTCATCGCCAAGCAACTGGTAGGTTGGGCAGGTTGCATTACAAAATCCACAGTGAACACATTTACGCAAAATACGTTCGGCCTCCAGGCCTCGCGAGCTGTCAGCAAATTTTGCGCTCAATAATGTTTGCATATCTTTTCTATTTTTTGCCGGAGGTTATTTGGAGAACAGACACAATCCACGAACAGACTTCTGAAGGAATTAACTATCTTGAAAATAGGGAGTAACTCCATAGCGTCTCCACACAGACCCAAAAGACGAAAATTGAGATAGGAAATCATCATCGTTAACACGCGAAACCTTCGTTATAGAAAACGTTATAGAAAAGCCATTGCCAAGCCTCCCAACCCAGGGGTTAACTATTTCTCTCTCTAGATAGCTGTTCACGACTTTTCAGAGCTCCAGCTTAGAATGCAGAATACAATCGTCCAATGTTAAGAATGCCTTCGGGGTCAAAGGTTTTCTTCAAATTCTGTTGAATAATCAGAGCATGGGGAGACGGAAGCGCAAACACTTCACCCTTCCGATTGCCATTACGAAACTGTGTCCATTGTCCCACCACTGACCCAGTCTCCTCCAAAGCCTGCCGAGGCAAGACTTCCTGGGAACCTCCACTGTCGTTTGATTGTTTAAACCATCGAACGCCTCCCGCCCATTCAATGAGAGGAGGATGCACAACTTCCGGGGAATCCGTTTGTCCGTTATCAGACCCCAAAGTGGCAGCACCTGGTTTGCATGAAAAGCGGAGTATCGGAATATCACTATCGAAAAAATCCAGTTTTTGCTCTCTGGAATCTTCCCAGAATTCCTCCCCTGTCTCCACCAGGTCACCGCCAATATATTGATGGCCCCGGGTCACACCCACCCTGGTTCCAGACAAACGAATCCAGACTTTGTCCTGATACCAGCTCATCCCGGAAATAGGCCATGGTTTAGCCGATAACTCATTCATTTTTCGAATACCCAAGTCAATATCAGGTTCATCAATAGTAACCGTCATCTCGGAAGCTGGTTTAGGCAAGACTTTTACGGATACCTCCAGGATCACCCCTAACGTCCCCATTGCCCCAACCATCAATCGCGACACATCAAAACCTGCAACGTTTTTCATGACCCTGCCACCGAATTGCAATACATTGCCTGAGCCTGTCAGGATCTTTGCTCCTAATACAAAATCTCTCACAGAACCGCGAAAAGGTCGGGCGGGACCAGATAACCCGCTCGCGATGACACCACCCAACGTAGCATCCTGACCAAAGGCCGGTGGTTCAAATCCCAGCATTTGGTTATTCTCTTCTAACAGTCGGTTCACCTCAATTAGCGGAGTTCCTCCTCTGGCAGTCAAGACGAGTTCTGTGGGGTCATAATCCACAATACCCTTATGATAGCTAACATCCATGGCCTCACCCACTGCCTCTCTGCCATAGAATCCCTTGGTTGATCCGCCGACAATGGTCAACCTTTGTTTTGTTTTTACGGCATCAATCACCTGGGCCTGCAAGATCGTTTCTATATTAGACATCAGAATCGCTCCAGCTCCGGGAAGGGCAGTTCCCCGTTATGAACATGCATCGAATTATGTTCAGCGCATCGGGCGAGAGTGGGGATTGCTTTACCTGGATTCAAAATTTTTTTTGGATCGAAACATTCCCGAACGCGATGGAAGTGCTCCCTTTCCTCGTCGGTAAACTGAATACACATTTCACCGATTTTTTCGATCCCAACACCATGTTCTCCCGTAATCGTACCACCAACCTCCACACATAATTGTAATATCCTGCTACCAAGCTCCTCGGTTTGTTCAAGCTCCCCGGGTACATTTGCATCATACAAAATGAGTGGGTGGAGATTTCCATCTCCGGCATGGAATACATTGGCAACCCTTAAACCATAAGCTTCTGATAGACGATTGATTTCACCCAGCACCCGCCCCAGAAATTTCCGTGGAATCGTGCCATCGATGCAATAATAATCCGGAGAGATCCTTCCCACCGCCGGGAATGCGGCTTTTCGACCCGACCAGAACAATGCTCTTTCGTTTTCATCCCTGGCTACCCTAATCTCAGTTGCCCCACAGTCATTTAATATCTTTGACACTTGCTCGAGCTGATGGTCGACATCGTCCTGAAATCCATCCAGCTCACAAAGCAGGATAGCCTCCGCATCCTTGGGATATCCCGCGTGAACAAAGTCTTCTGCAGCACGGATGGCAAGATTGTCCATCATTTCAATGCCCGCAGGCACAACTCCGTCAGTGATAATCGCAGCGACACTATTGCCTGCCTTTTCCACTGAATTAAAAACTCCCATCAAGACTTTAGCCACATTAGGAATTGGCAGGAGTTTCACCGTGACTTCCACCACAATTCCAAGCATCCCCTCGGAACCAATCATCAATGCCATCAAATCCAGACCCGGGCTATCCAAACCTGGCCCACCGAAAACCATTAACTCTCCTTCGCTAGAAACAACCTTGATGCTCAAGACATTGTGAATTGTCAAACCGTATTTCAAACAGTGTACACCTCCAGCGTTTTCAGCGACGTTTCCACCAATAGTGCAAGCAATTTGGGATGAGGGGTCTGGCGCATAATATAAGCCATAGGGCTCCACCGCCTGGGATATGGCAAGATTACGCATTCCAGGTTGCACTGTGGCAGTTAAACTCCGATCGTCCACCTCCAACATTGCGTCCATTTTCGCAAGACTTAGAACAATCCCATCCTGATGGGGTAGCGCCCCTCCAGACAAACTGGTTCCGCCGCCCCTACTCACAATGAGCACGGCATGTTCGTTACAAATTTTAAGCACATCCTGAACCTGTTCGATTAATTCCGGCAACACCACCATCATCGGAGTCTGCCGATAGGCACTCAAACCATCGCATTCATACACTCGCAGTGAATTCGAGTCGGTAATAATGGACTCTTCTGAGAGCACTGTTCTCATCAGCTTTGTGAGATTCTCCACGTTCATGGAAACTCCTTTTTCATATTTTCACCATATCAATTTCAATTAGCTCTCGATTAACTCCTGATCAATACCTGGATCCGGATCACCTAGCCATCACAACCATTGCCTTTATTGTTTATTGCCTTTATTGTTTATTGCCTTTTTAGCATTGCTTAGGGAGAGAAAAAGGGTAACAGTATAAACCCGAGTCCGACAATTACTTCTGTTCGGATATTTAGCAGAATATTCGGCACAACCATTTTTCCAATTAGACACCTATTTTCATTTTTTGTCACACTGGGATCAGGCCAGGGGGATATTGCTATAACAATCGGCTATACCATCTGCTATTCTCCCTATTCCATTTTAGGAAAGTTCGCTTGATTTTGATTTCTGATAGCTGCCCGTTGACTAAAAATCTCGTTCATAGAATCTCACTCATAACACCTCACCCCTTTCCACCAGCGACGAAAACAGCGATGCACGATAAGAAAATCACTCCAATGGATCAATTGCTAATCACTGTGTCCCATGGTCTGCAAACACTGACTACCAGACCCGTTGCAAAACGCAGCTATCCTGCCGACACGCCAGAGAATGATGCCATGAGCCCGGCAGATCGGGATCTATCCGCACGATATATGCGAGTTAACCATGTCGGCGAAATCTGCGCTCAGGCACTTTATGAAAGTCAGGCATTGACAGCAAAAACCCCCAAAATAAAAAACCAGATGCAACAATCAGCCCTGGAGGAAATCGACCACCTCGCCTGGTGCGAACAACGAATTGAAGAGCTCGGCGGCAGAAAAAGCTTACTCAATCCCCTGTGGTATCTGGGATCATTTACCATTGGAACCGTTGCTGGCATCGCTGGAGACAAATGGAACCTGGGGTTCGTCGCTGAAACAGAACGCCAGGTTGTTGATCATCTCGAAGGTCATCTGGGAGCCTTATCCGGAAAAGACAAAAGAAGCCGTGAGGTGATCTCTCAAATGAAGGAGGACGAAAGTGAGCATGCCAAAGCAGCGATCGCGGCAGGAGCAAGTCCATTGCCTGGTCCCATAAGAAAGCTAATGGGGCTGACTGCCATGATAATGACAAAAACCGCACACTGGATTTAATCCCCATCTCACCGAATTCTCAGCAAGGCACACGTCAGATCTAATGAAATCCAGAATCGTCTTTATTTCCAACGGGGGTTGAAAGGCTCCGGTCTGGGATAACGGGAAGTGATATCGAACCGGGTTAAATCCATGTGGCTACGGGTGTATTCATTGGACGGATCCCGTTTAACTTCATAATCCCATCCCTGATAGCGGCCTATTCTTAATGCGGCATGCACCCCACGACGACGATTCTGATCATGAATAACTTGTCGTTTAACCTTTTCTGCATCCCAATGGGATGTTGCCTGGTCTCTGAAAGAATTCCGTTGGGGCTCGTATTTCAGGTTATTTATCAGATTCGTAATTTCATTTGGATCAATCTCCAGATCGAATAGCTGTTCTGGATCCGAAGGGCAACAAATATACTTTAGATTTCCCTCCCTAATCATTAACATGGGATCTCCAGTGCCTTCGGCCAGATACTCACTCACCGCACGATTGGGGTCTTCCTTTGTTTCACCATCACATAGAGGCACAAGACTTCTACCGTCAATGGGATCAATGTAATCGGGTTTGCCCGCTCCGGTACCTTCATGGGCGATATCAATGAGGGTCGGTAACACATCGACCTGAGCAACTGGTTGAGAAATCCGGGCCGGGGAAAACCTGGATGGATTGTGCACGATCATCGGTATGCGAGAGGACCACTCTCTGAATGACATTTTGTACCACAAGCCAAACTCGCCAAGCATATCGCCGTGATCGGAAGTGAAGATAATGGTAGTGTTCTCCAACATGCCACACTCCTCAAGGGTTTCCTGTAACCTGCCGACCCATTCGTCCACATAGGAGACATTGCCATAATAGGCCCTTCTGGCATTAATAATCTCCTCGTCACTAATATCCACTGCATCCAAAGCAATCACCTTCTCCAGGCGACGATTGTGAGGGTCTTGCTGATCGGTAGAAGGCCTCGAGACAGCCGGCAATGCAATATCAACATTCTCATACAAGTCCCAGTACCTGTCCCGGGTTGCATAAGGATCGTGGGGATGGATAAAACTACTTACCAGGCAAAGAGGGCGATCATCCTCTCCTCTGGCGTGTTCATAAATTGCCTTGATGGACTGGGTGCCAACCTCATCATCATAGGTTAGCTGATTTGTAATGGATGCCACCCCGGCCTGCTTCACACTGGACATATTGTGATACCAAAGATCAATTCGGTCATCCGCATTTTCCCAATCAGGAATCCAACCGAAATCCGCAGGATAAATGTCAGTGGTGACCCGTTCCTCAAAGCCGTGAAGTTGATCAGCACCAACGAAGTGCATTTTTCCAGAAAGGCAGGTTCGATAGCCCATCAATCGCATATAGTGGGCGAATGTTGGCATGGTAGATGGCATATAGGCAGCATTGTCATATCCCCCATTTTTTGAAATATTCTGTCCGGTCATGAATGCGTATCTCGCTGGAGTACACAATGGGCTACTGGTATAGGCCGACTCAAATATCACTCCGGTTTCCGCCAGTCGGTCAATATTCGGACTATGGACTTCATCATTACCGTAACACCCCAACGCCAACGCTGTCAGTTGATCAGCCATGATGACAAGAATATTATTATTTTTATTTTCGTTCATTTCAGTATTTGTTTGTTAAATCTATCTACCAGGCATATCTGTTAGGCGAGAGCAGGCACACTGATTTCTCAAAAACCTGCTCTAATGGAAAAAATCCCCACCGATCTATTCATCGATATCTAAAATCTCAAGGTTTGGTCGAATATTTTCATACTCCAATTGAGTTGGGTCTGAAAACACAGCACCCGGAGACTCTACAACCAGTATTTGGCTCGCAAGCTCCGTAAAATCATTTCGAAAGTGCACTGAGCTCTTCAAAGCGATAATATCCATTTCATCGGGTTCAATACCCATATGCCGGAACATTTCCTGATCTGCCGTTTGAACCGGCTTTGAGCTAATCATCACCAGAACACCCTGAATATTCACCAAGGCACAGGGACCAAGTGACATTCTCGCACCTTTGTACATTGGCCCGGTTGCAGTCAAATTTCCATCGGTAATTTTCTCCACTTCCGCCACACATCGAAAAGGTTTTTGGCCTTTCAGTCCTGACTTGCCCCCTAGCAATGCTTCAAAGCTCCCCCCTACTCCTACGTCCATGGCTGCACAGACAATATCTGGGTTTGAGAGAAACCCAAACACAGCCGCTGCAACATTCTGATTGATAAGTGCGACTAATAGACCTGTGGTATCTCCAGATCCGCCACCACCGGGATTATCCTGAGTGTCCGCAAGCACCACCGTTGACCCCTTCCTATTAACAATTTCCCTGGCCTTTTGAACACCCTCTTCGCATGGCCATATTTTTTCAAAAAATGCCCGCTTCGAGTCTGTGACTAATTGAACCATTTGATTCAATGACTGATGCACATCATTCTCGTCATATCCGTAAGCCACTACCGCTGGACCCACATCATGGATATCCGAAAGATGAAAGCCGCAGGCGAAAGATAATGAAACAACCTGATTGAACATAAACGAAGGAAGCGCCTGATAAATCCCCTGGCAGGGCTCGATAAGCGAACAGCCCGAATTCAATGGGATCAAAAAATCAATTTGCCTATAGGCCTTATACAGAGAGCTGGACTGTTTTAAGTGTTCACTGAGTAACTTCCCAACCCGCGACCCGGTTTCACCCATGTCAATATGTGGATAGGTTCTAAAAATATCCATCAGGGTTGCCTCTTTCACCATTAATGGCGTTACATTGGCATGCAGATCCAGGCTAATGAATATTGGCATATCCTCTCCAACTACCGCCCGCACTCTTTTAAGAAATTCACCCTCACCATCGGGTAAATGCTCACAGACCATGGCGCCATGTAAATCCAGATAAACAGCATCAAATGGCATCGATGACTTCAGTAGTGTTATGAATCTATCCGAAATCGCTTCGAATGCATGCTGCGTTACATGGGCGGAGGGTGTTGCAGAACACCATAAAAGAGGCAGCAATTCATGGCCGTCCAATGTCAATGCTTCAATTGCGCCATTGATAGGAAGGTGGACGCCCTCAATGGCTTCCAACATCGACTCTCCTTCCCTCATTGGAGGCCATTCATCAGCCTGCTCAAAGGCGTCGTAATCTGCCTTAATGGTTGCAAAGGTATTGGTTTCGTGTTGCCAACCACCAATTGCTATTCTTGCCATTCTTGACCTCCAAAATTGTACGTATCAGGAATTTTTGAAAATAGTCCGCTATTAATTAGTGTTCACTTTCTTTTCTGGAGTGGCCGCCCAAACTGCTGCAAAAATAATGCTCATCAATGCTCCCATACCCACGGTTACGCCGATGGCTTTTAACGGTGGAATTTGGGAAAACATCAAAATACCAAAAACCAGTATTGTGGTAATTCCACAAACCCAAAGCGATCGAAAAGTTGTCTCCCATTCATTCTCATTATCCGGAAGGCGGTTAAAAAACAAGGCATAGTCGAGACCAAGCCCCACAACCAATAACAATGAAATTAGATGAAAAATACTAAGGGGGTAATTGAGAAGCACCAGGGTTGTGGCAATCACAATAGCGGCAGAAAATGTTGGAATCATAATCTTGAAAGGACGAACCAGACTCTTGAATGCATACGCCAGACAAGCATAAATTAACAGCACGGAGCCGAGCATAATAATGGCAATTCTATCCACGCTGCGAGATACCAGATCAGTGGCCGCAGACTTTAAATGCATAAAAATAAGATCGTCATGCTGACTCGCAAACTTTTCCAGAATCAGACCGTTCTTTACACCATGCAATAACACAACTCCTCCTGCTCCTTCTCCAAAGTCAAAGATCAATGGATCAAGTTTTTTGCCCACTGATGTGTCAGCAAGCATTTCCGGGGTCAATAAGGGTAGATCCACGGAGTCTCTTAATGAATCGAAAAAGGGCTCGAACACTTTCTCCCGAAATGGTAACCCTTCCAACGCCTGGGATAGATTACCTTCAATACGATCCATCTGTGCAAGTTGAGCCTGATTTAACGATTGTTTCAATTGGCTTGGCAGAAAATGGGCCGCCATATCGTAACCAACAAGACTACCATCTTCGATCAACCTATCTAATTCCGAACTCAGGGATTCCGTCAACTGAAGAACAGCCTCCTTTGTGTCGCCCGTTGCGATTAGCATGTTCCCACCAAACCAGAAACCCAGATCGTCCCTCAACATCTTGCCTTCAACTCGACGACTATCCTTTATTGGACTGAGTGAATCCACGTTCATATGAAGAATCGGTAAGGGAGTTACCACCATAATCACCAGTGAAACCAGCATCGATCCCACCACAACCCAGCGATATCTCGACGCCTTCTTACCCCATGATTTCAACCTGTTATGGAATCCCGACAGCCCATGGTTGGAAAGATTTGATTTAACTGCGATCATGGGCAAAACCCAGCGGGAAAAGAGTGCAGCGGTAATCAATCCAGTGATGGTGAAGAAACCCAGTTGCTGTAATCCACCAAAACCTGAAACCAGAAATGCTGCATAAGCAATAACGGTAGAGATCACACCAAGTTTCAGTGTTTTCCAGATATTCAGAACATGCTCATGGGTGGTCTTACGATCCGAGGTAATTCCGGTTAATAAATGAATAGGATAATCCACCGTAACGCCGGCAAGAGTAATACCAAATGCCAGGGTGATACCGTGGATCTGATCATGTAAAACCAGAACGCTGGCCGTTGCCACCACCACTCCCACGACCAGAGGTAACACAATCAAAGCGATTGCAAATACCGAGCGATACACAGCACAAAGAAACAGCACAACAAAAAACACCGCTAGATAGGTTAAAAATTTAACGTCCCGACGAATGTCTTCTCCAGACTCCACAGCGAAAGCCGACGGCCCTGTCATAACCATTTTAAGCCCTGGCGTTTTTATTTCATCAAACACACGACGAACCTCTAGTACCGCAGTAGTCTGGTTTTCCAGATCCGCAATATCCGCCTTGATTTCCAACAGCATCAATGTTCTTGAATGATCCTGTGAAAACCAGACCCCATGCTGTTGCTCGGGAGCCTTATGTTTGCTCAATCTACCCTGGAGTCCTTCAACAATACTAAATATTTCTCCGGTAGGATCCTGGCGGAGAAATCGTTTTTCAAGCACAGCGGTTGAAGAGCTCAGGCCCAGTAGTCTTTGTTGCAAAGCCTGCTTGAAGCCTTCGACAGAAAACTGCTCTTTCAGGTCATTGTGGGTTAAAAAGTATCGATATTGCTCCACAATCGCAAAATCATCAATACTGTAACCAAGAGCGCTATTTGTTACCTTACTAAAAATTCCCGAACTATTTAGCTTATCTGTCATTAATCGATTCAGATCAGCCAAACTCTGGGGTTCCAGTCCAGACAGTGCGACAAAAACAAGGTTGGTCGATGCTCCCTTACCAAGTTGATGATGGAGCAATCTTTCCGATCTGGTCTGCGCCTCGGGGAGAAAAACTGATAGTTCTGTTGAAACTTTCCCTTTTAGGGCTATGAATATGACAGAGGCTATTAACAGAGCGATAATGATGGCTGCCTTGGTTTTACCTCTTTGTTCCACTGCTATCAGCCTTTCAGATTACTGGATTTCCAGATAGGAAAGCGACAAACTGGATTGGTCACCGTCAGCATAGGTAGTTTCGATAAAACTGATTTCAATACTGTTTCCTGCCAACATAATCTGCTCGATTTTTTCCCTAATGACGCCTGTTCTTGGACGCAGTGTCAAAGTCCAGTCCTTCTCATCTCCCATAAGATTAGTTTCATAGTCTCTTTCAAGTAATGTTCTGTCACCGGCAAGTATGGCAAGTACGCTGCCAACACTGGAGCTGAGTAATGAATCCGATCCAATAGAATAGCGCTGAGTCTCCACGGATTCTTCTTTTTTACCCCCGATGGTAGTTTTTTCTATGCTCAACACATCCCCATCGATTAATATACTTTCGAAAACCGGATTCAGGATGGTCTTTTTCATGTAATCCGGAGCCCGGTAATCAATATTGCCTGATGATTCAAGATCAACGGTTAGAAGCATGGATTTTTTCTTTTCAACAAATTCAAGACTCGCCATCTGAACAGCCGACAACCGAGCAAGTAGTTCATTAATATCCCATTTTGAATCAGCCGTCGCTCCAACCGAAATGATGGTAGCCAAGACGCCAATAATAAGACGTGCCGCCAGGATGTGAATAAATCTAACAATGATCATGTAGTGGGTACTATCTATTTGGCCTCTTGACCGCTTTGTCACTGTAATGAGAACCCATTACAGACTGGGTGTTAGTCTTGTCTAAAGACAAAGAAGTTCCCGAAATGGTCGAGAGGCGGATTATAGTTTTAACTCCGCCCGATAAACAGCACCAAACCGGAATTCTGTCGTTTCATTATCAATTATTTGGCGAAATCCCCACTACAAGAGCCAATTACCTGGATCTATTACGTGGGGTTGGACCTCCACCTCTGTCCGAAAACAGCAAGAAGCAATGGTGCTCGATCAGCATTAACGCTGGTGCACCAACACTACTGGGTGGCGTTGTGGGTATGCAACTTTTGAAAAAAAGCAGAAACAACAACCGAGACCAGCGTCAATAGGAGAAAAGCACCACCTTGATGCGCAACACCCAGATGCAAGGGCACCCGCATGACCAGAGTTAAGATACCCAATATAACCTGCAAGAAAACCATCAGAATTAGTGCTATTCCAAGAGCAGTTGCTAGCTTTGAGGCATTCAAGCGAACCAGTAAAAAACCGCAGAGCGAGATTACTAAAAATACGAATATCGCCAGCCATCGGTGGACAAACTGAATCGCAACTGGGTTCTCCGTCATATTTATCCAAATGGGAGAAAGATCGAATATCTGATCAGGGACCCATTGATTAGCCATCAGAGGAAAGGTATTGAAAATGAAACCTGCCTTCGTTCCAGCAACCAACCCGCCAGTTATCATCATTACTAATAGTGAGGCCAGCACTACGAGACTTAAATACTTCAATCCGGACACTTGAGGCAGTCTGAGGTTAGGTGATAATCCGATTATCACCCGGATCATGTATGCATAAATCAACGCTGCCAGCATAAAATGTAATGTCAATCGATACTGGCTCACCTGGGGATCATCTACCAGCCCGCTTTTGACCATATACCAGCCCATTCCCCCCTGTAGCGCACCCAATAGCATCAAAAAGCACAACCGTGGAAAAAGCCTGGTGCTGACTCTCCCGGTGAAAAGGAAAAAAGCAAACGGAAAAACAAAAACCACACCAATCAATCTTCCCAATAGCCGGTGAGCATACTCCATCAGATAGATGAATTTGAATTCGGACAGCAGCATATCCGAGTTCACCAATCGGTACTCCGGAAACTGTTGGTACTGTTCGAATGCCCTGGTCCACGCGTTCTCTCCAATCGGGGGAATTGCGCCCATCAGCAAGTGCCAATCAACCATTGACAGGCCTGAACCAGTAAGCCGCACCGTCCCACCAAGAACAACCATACAAAAAATGAGCGCAGCACATCCACACAACCAGGTAAATATGGATAGACGAGCTCTATCGTTGATTTCAGTGGGCAACGGCGCCATAGAAAAGCCTAACTGAAAATATGGGCCGTCAAAAGCAACTCTTTGAATTACACATCCAATGTGACTAGGATTTCCATTTTTCGAAAGCTAATGTGCAGTTAGTTCCGCCGAAACCGAAACTGTTGCTTATAGCAAGATTCAAATCGATGTTTTCAATATTTTCCGTTACTACCCGGAAATCCTTTGCCTTTTCATCGAGATTTTCGATATTAGCGCTTGCAGAGATAAAGCTATTCTCCATCATCAATAGCGTATAAATTGATTCGTTAACGCCTGCAGCGCCCAATGCGTGGCCACTTAGCGACTTCGTTGAACTGATGTAGGGGCTGTTTTCTGCAAATACTTCACCAATCGCCTCCAGTTCCTTGCCATCTCCAACCGGTGTGCTGGTACCATGTGCATTGATGTATTGAATGGTTTTTTCCGGAGAGATCGTTGACATCGCCTGTTTCATACACCTTACGGCACCTTCTCCAGACGGCTGAACCATGTCGTATCCATCTGAGGTCGCGCCATAACCAACCAATTCAGCATAAATTTTGGCGCCCCGGTTGAGCGCGTGATCAAGGTCTTCCAGAACAACAACCCCGGCGCCCCCGGAAATCACGAATCCGTCACGGTCCTGGTCATAGGGTCGGGAAGCTCGCCCCGGGTTTTCGTTATATTTTGATGACAAAGCACCCATGCCATCAAACAAAACAGATAGGGTCCAATGCAGCTCTTCGCCTCCACCGGCGAAAATCACATCCTGCTTACCCAATTGAATCAGCTCTGCACCATGACCAATGCAATGAGCGCTGGTTGAACAGGCAGAACTGATGGAGTACGAGACCCCTTTGATCTTAAAAGCCGTTCCTACACATGCGGGAACAGTACTGGCCATGGTTTTGGTCACCATGTAGGGACCAACCCGTTTAACTCCCCGCTCCCTCAAAGTATCTGCTGCTATCACAATATTCTCAGGGGAGGCTCCACCGGTACCCAACAGCAAGCCTGTCCGTTCATTCGACACGATGTCCTCACCCAAACCTGCATGCTCGACAACTTCTTGCATTGCGATATAACTATACGCTGCAGCATCTCCCATAAATCGATACAGTTTTCTGTCGATGAGTGATTTTGCATCTATATCAATCGCACCGTGAACATGACTTCTCATTCCAAGATCCGCATATTCTTCACAACGCACAATACCTGAACGTCCCTGGATAAGAGACTGGGCGACTTCATTCTTATTAGCTCCTAAACTTGAAACTATTCCGTAGCCCGTAATAACGACACGCTTCATAGCGACCTCAATATTCTCGAATTGACACAATGGATACTCTTAACTCTGAAAAAATCCAAAACCCCATTCAACCATCATGGTAATCGCTGTGACAATCACAGTAATTTCCACTAAACTGGTATTCATCATGTGAGCCGAGGAAGTTATCAAAGAAATTACGATATTAAAAAAATCAAAACCTATTTCTTTTGATATAAACCAATCCCTTAAAAGGCAGATGTGTTTCGGAACAATCCAACTCTAAGATCTTTGCAGGAATACACCAACTTTCCGTCTACTGAGACGGTTCCATCGGCGATACCCATGATGAGTCTTCTCATCACCACCCGTTTGAAGACAATGTTGTAGATCACTTTCTTCGATTCCGGGGTTATTTGACCCGTAAATTTGATTTCTCCAGAACCAAGCGCCCGGCCATGCCCTTCGCCTCCGCGCCATCCCAGGGAAAAGCCAACCAATTGCCAAAGCGCATCCACCCCCAGACAACCCGGCATAACTGGATCTCCTTCAAAATGACAGTCAAAAAACCAAAGGTCCGGAGTAATATCCAGTTCTGCAACCACTACCCCTTTTCCATTCTCCCCCCCATCTTCGTCGATCTGAGTAATGCGATCAAACATCAACATATTGGATAATGGTAGCTGTGCATTACCTTCACCGAACATTTCCCCATGTCCACACGACAACAACTCCTCCCTTGTGTAACTATTTTTTTTGTTATTCAATTGTGTCTCTTAATTAGTTGTAAAATTCAGAATTAGTTGTAAAATTCAGAAGGCCAATTCTAACTCAGACTGCATATCCTTTGCACATCATATCCTTCGTACATCACCTTTTTACAAACCTTCAGGAGCAACAACTCCACAAAGATTAGAAACCGATCCACCTAAAACCAGGCACTACTGACGCCAAAAGCATTATCATTATTCCGGCTATCGTATTGACATCAACATCAAGATATTTTAGTGTCTCGGCACGTTAAGGCGCAGAAGCCTAATTTTTACCCTTGTAGAACGATAGACTGTAGAACGATAGACTTCTGGAAATCCCCATAAAGTATCCGATTGATTTCGACTAGCTGATTGAACTTTACTAGAACACTAGGTTTCTGACTACCGCGAACCACCAATCATCTTTTATTCCAGGACAGTTTGAACACTCATTGCGGGTTGGAACCCACCATGCAACAACTTTGAGATTCCCACTACCCAAAATCACTGGATACTGCTTTCACCACTAAGAGGCAACACCAATGGCATCAAAAAAAAGACGACCAAGAAAGTCGCTAAAAAGACAGTAGCAAAGAAGACTGTAGCTAAAAAAGCGGTAGCCAAAAAGGCTTCTGCAAAGAAAAAGGTAGCTAAAAAAGTTATCGCTAAAAAACCGCCGCTAAAAAAACTACCGCGAAGAAAAAGGTAGCTAAAAAAACCGCCGCCAAAAAAACTACCGCAAAGAAAAAGG
>JAALKB010000005.1:0-42088 GCA_011088265.1 Gammaproteobacteria bacterium | reverse complement strand
AAGAAAAAGGTAGCTAAAAAAACCGCCGCCAAAAAAACTACCGCAAAGAAAAAGGTAGCTAAAAAAACCGCTGCTAAAAAAAAAGGCAGTAAGAAAGCCCAGCTAAAAAAGAAAGCAGGAATGAAAATTCCTTTGCCTTTCTAGGAAATTTGCCTTTACCAGGAAATTCGATATTGTAAACAGGCTAATGAAGAAAGTCCGGGGACAGATCTCAGTACTGAAACCCATCGTCACCGGACATTTCCGTCATATGGGCTGTTATGGCAGAGCAGTGCTGATATAAGGCGAGTTAGCTGTTTATGAATGGTTAGCCGCCGATATAGGACATTTCGACTTTTTGACTATTAGGCGGCAATCCTGTTCCAGAAGGATTTTTCAATCGCTCAACGGAATATTGATCGGTCCGGTTCATCCAGATTTTCGAAAGTTCATCAACAATCTGCTGGTCACTAAAACCCTTTCTCAACATTCCTCTCAAATCGAAACCCGAGTGAGCAAACAGACAGGTATAGAGTTCCCCAATTGCAGATAATCGGGCTCTTGTACAACCACCACAAAAAGGTTGGGTAATCGAAGAAATAACTCCTATTTCTCCCTTGCCATCCAGATATTCCCATCGCTTGGCTACTTCTCCAGGATAGTTCTCTCCAACCACTCGCAGTGGATACTTCGCCTGAATGGTGTCAATTATTTGCTGGGATTTGAAAACTTTGTTGTGATTCCATTGGTTGTGGTTTCCTACATCCATAAACTCAATGAACCGTAATATCACTCCTGATCCACGAAAATGTTCTACCATAGGAATGATGTCAGTTTCATTAATCCCCTTTTGCACCACCATATTTACCTTGACAGCCTCAAAATCAACCCCAATGGCATTCTCAATCCCCTTGAGAATATCTTCCATTGGGTAGTTGATCTGGTTGATCTGTTGATATATCCCGGGAGTGATCGCGTCGAAGCTGATGTTGATTCGTCGGATCCCCGCTTCCTTGAGGGATAACGCTCTTTTTTTAGTAAGTAGCGAGGCATTTGTCGTAATTGCCACATCGTTGATTGCTTCGAAGTTTGTTAGTTTTTCAATTAAGTACTCGAGGTCTTTTCGTAAAAGGGGTTCACCTCCAGTCAATCGTACTTTCGTAACACCTAATATTGTGAACGCTTTAACAAGCCTTTCGACTTCCTCATAATCTAGTAACTCACTTTGGCGCAAAAACTGATGATTCTTCCCAAACACATCTTTGGGCATACAATATCCACATCGAAAATTGCATCGATCTGTCACTGATATTCTAATATCATGAAGCGGTCTTTGGCGTTTATCTTTTATCAAAAATTGGTACCTGATTAATAAATCGTCAGCAATATGACAGTCCTGTATGCAGCCGAATATAAAAAATAATACTGATGCTCAATTAGAACCACCGAGCTGATAAATAACGAAACCGATGCCAGTTGTTTTTTAACGGCATTTGCTTACGAAGTGAATGATATCAAAACAAACCACGAGATTTTCTATTCTTTTCAGGAGCTTCTGATTGTCAGAAACACTAGCACTGGTAAAACAATACCAGCGCGCTACCCGACGATAGTTGGAGAGCACTTCATCCACCCTGGATAGACGGCCAAACAGATATAGTGTCTCCCTCACTCAAACTGTACGAGCGTTGTTCTATCGGGCAGAATTCTCCGTTCTTCATTATGACCTGAGCTTCTTTTCTAGGCACTCTCAAACGGTCGATTAAATCATAGGGACTGGAAGACTCGGGTACAACCAGGGTGATCGTGTTGGAATCCGCCTCTTTGGGTAAATACTCCATCAAACTTGAAAATAGCTTTAGAGTAACTTTCATTTACCCACCACCTCTATGCAAATACCGCTTAAATCGATGCATGAACATGTCATATTGATCAGCATCAAAGTCAAAAAAGTCTAATGAAATATGAGTAATTGGTAGTTCGATAGATGCAATTTTTCGAATCGTTTCTGGCTGAATAGTTAATTTCACCATACGTCCATCGAGTCGTATTTCGTTAATAAGTGGAGAAATTCGATGGACCAGATAGGGCTTTACCGCCGACGGCAATCCCTTAAGTAGTTCATAATGGGTGAAGCCCATTTCAGCCTGGTAGGTGAAATGGGGAGATCGTTGGTTATTCATCCACCTGCTACCGGAGGCCAGATAGCCAAGGCATCATTGTCTTTCAGCGGTTTATCCCGGTCGGCCTCATATAAATAGACACCATTGACCAGCACCAGATGCACTTCTTTTTCCGGCAGATTATATCGGTCAATCAAATCATTTGGCGTCGTCGTTTCCGCCACATCCAGGGTAATAACATTTCTGCTCCCCCCTTCTGGCAAAAATCTCATCAACGTCGCAAACAATTTAAAGGTAATTCGCATCTGACAACCCCAGTCAAAATATTTGGCAAAATACTTGGAAAAATATTTGACAACATACCCAGAAAAATATTTCTCGGAACTAACAAAAACTAACCATGAGTTACCGAGAGATAAGCTTCCATGACTCTTAGTGGATTGTCCATGAGCTTCTGCTTCCAAACCCCAAGATCAAATCCACCTTGAATCAGCCCCCTCAAAATACCAATATGTTGAGTCATCCCCAGTGTATTTGCACCGATTAATCGATTGCCTTCAAACTGTAGCTGCATATATCTGAAATTGTCTTCATCAAGTAGCTGTGCGGTCTCTCCACCTTCCACTCCTTCCCACTGACCGTATGAAGCAGAAATTAGGTCCATGGTATCCAACACATTCATTAATACGCTGCCTTGATGGCGTACATTTCCATGTTTGACCATGTTACTCGCTGCAATTCGAGCATGATCAACTGCTGTAGGTTGAATAGCCTGCACGCTGAACTCCCCCGTGGAAAAGTCCTTTCCATGGGCAACATCACCAGCAGCGTAAATGTTGGGAACGGAAGACTGCATATATTCGTCAATTAAAATAGCACCATTGACTAATTCAACACCGGAATCCGATAGAAAATCAGCATTGGGACGAACCCCAGCGGCGGAAATCACCAGTTCAGCTTCAACTTGCCGACCACCGCTAATCATTACATTGACATTGGACCCTGCAGATTCGATAGCTTCGACCTGGGAGCTAGTCATCACATTTACACCTTTCGCTAGACACCATTTTTCGAGCATTGTTCCACATTTCTCATCAAGCATTCTCGGAACCATTCGGTTGCCCATCTCGATAACCGTCAAATCAGCTCCAGAGGCAACCAGAGACTCAAGAATAATACAGCCGATGAATCCAGCCCCGATCAACACAACTGATGCGCCGGGTTTAACACCCTCTGCAATTTTCCTCGCGTCTGCAAGCGTCCAACAGGAAGTAACTTTCTGATGATCGATGCCCGGTACCGGCGGTGAAATAGGTCTGGAGCCTGTTGCAACCAGAAGCTTGTCGTATTCAACGACTGATCCATCTGACAAACCAAGCTTTTGAGCCTGAATATCGACGGAAGTCACTGAGCCAATGACAACATCAATACTCTTGTCCTGGAAGTGGTCATTCTGTTTTCTCAAATAGGTTCCTTGTTCCTGAATATTGTTGATTAACAAATAGGGAATAGCCATTCGCGAATAAGGAGGCTCGGGTTCATTCCCAATGAGGGTGATGGTGGCTGTTTGATCGAGTTTTCTCAACGTTTCAGCAGCAACCACCCCCGCTGGGCCAGCGCCAATAATTACGTAATTCATGCTGGTAATGAAAGCCTTTGTCTAACTTCGTCAGTCACTTCACCGCTCGGAGTCCACCCTCTTAGCTCGTAGTATTCAGGTAGCATTTTATCCAGATCACAAACCCTGCCTTCGGCTGGCCCCGCTTTTGCGGCATCTTTTAACAAACGTCCAGGCAAGGAGTCATCCGCACCAGTTAGTCCGGCCTTGATATTATAGTCCCGCTCAAGATTCCAAATTCGCTCACCGGCTTCAGCTAAGCGTTCAACGGTCCAGTCACCTTCACATGCGGCGTCAATTTGAGGAGCCATATTGTCCAGCGTCCAAGCGAATGTTGTGAAAACACATAAGCCCATTGAATCCACGGCGGCAGTCGCATCCTGGAATGCTTTAACCAAATCAGCCTTACCTTCTGTCTCCAATGGATCAGTTTTTTCAGGAATTCCGAGAATTTCAGAAGCCACTGTATAACCACGAAGATGACAAGCCCCTCGATTGGAAGTCGCATAAGTGAGGCCCATGCCCTGAATTCCGCGGGGATCATAAGCAGGAAATTCCTGCCCTTTTACCGTCATGGAAAGCTCTGGGTGGCCATACTTCTCACACAATCGTTTGGATCCCAAGCCCAAATCCCGACCAAATCCAACTCCCATTGCAACCTGATCAGCGCACCAGGTAAGTGCTTCGGCGGATCCAAAATTCAGTTCAACACCATCAGTTTGATCTGTGGTAATTGCCCCTATCTGATATAACTCCATCGCCGCTGCGACGGTTGAACCAAAAGAAATAGGGTCAAAACCATCTTCATTACAAATAAAGTTGGTGTAGGTAATCGCATCGAGGTCATCGACCCCAGTGTCTGCACCCATGGCCCAGGCAGCTTCGTACTCCAATCCGCCAGAGTTACCCCAGTACTCAGGTTTGTTCTCAACTGAAAAGTGAGTTCTATCTATGGTAGAAATTCGCCCACAGGCAATCGTGCATCCAAAGCAGGCTGCATTAGTGGTCAGATTTGGTTTGCCATCGCTCTCGCGCGGCTCAAGCATCGCTTCGCCAGAAATATTATTAGCACCCTCAAACTGAACCTCCTGCATATTATTCGTCGGCAATGCACCCACTTCATTAATAACATTCATCAGGACCTGAGTACCCAAAGCAGGTAGTACCTGACCGGTAACGGCATTTTCAGCGAGCACCTGTTTTTGTTCGGCCACGCTATTCATGAATCTAACGGGATCTTTGATATTACCCACACCACGAGTACCACGAACCACCACTGCTTTCAGGTTTTTTGACGCCATTACAGTGCCAACTCCTGATCGCCCTGCCGCTCTATGGAGATCATTGATCACAGCGGCATACAAACACCCTTCTTCCGCGGAGCGGCCAACAGCGGCTATTCTCACTTGCGGATCCTGATGTTTTTCATGGAGTAACTTGTCGGTTTCCCAAACAGACTTTCCCCATAAATCCTCAGCGGAAACCAGTTTAGCGACTTCGTTTTGTACATGCAGGTAGACCGGCGATGGAGACTTTCCTTCAAATATAATCATGTCCCAGCCCGCAGACTTCAGCTCCGCACCAATAAATCCGCCGGAATTAGAACAGGCTATTGCCCCTGTTAGGGGACTTTTAGTAATAACGGAATACCGACCTCCTGTGGAAACAGTGGTCCCAGTAAGCGGCCCAGTGGCGAAGATTAGCTTATTGTCCGGCCCTAGTGGATCACATGCAGGATCCGTTTCCTCTACCAGATAGCGTGTTCCCAATCCACGTTGGCCAATATAGTTGGCTGCCCATTCCATGTTTAACGCTTCTTCCTTTACAGTACCCGCAGTCAGGTTAATTCTTAAAATTTTGCGTGCCCAAGTCATTTTCTTTCCCCCTTAGTTGGCCGTCCCGGCATTATCGGTTCTGGCTGCCCATGCGCGCATTTTATCAAGACCAGTCGCATCAGCATCTACATAAGTAATAGCACTTGTGGGACATGCGCTTGCGCATTTTGGATCTCCACCACATAGATCGCATTTGACGACTTTTCCACTGTCCTGATTATAATTCACGGTTCCAAAGGGGCAGGCAATGGTGCACACTTTACATCCCACGCACACTGAATCACTGACTTCCATAGCCCCGGTGGATTTGTTCATGGTGATTGCTTCAACGGGACAGGCATGCAGGCACCAGGCTTCGTCACATTGGGTGCATGTATATGGAACAAACCGACCTTCGTCATGAAATGTAAATACCTTTATTCTGGACTTTGACGGATTGAAGACCCCTTCATTCTCGTACGAGCAGGCCATTTCACACTGCAGACAACCCGTACACTTATCCGGATCAATATAAAGCGATCGTTGCATTTCTATCTCCCATTGTGGATTTATAGTTGTGGATTTATAGTTATTTACAAGTACCATCTATAAAAATAAACGTGGCATACCAAGGAACAGTACCAGTTATCGTTTTACAGTTATTGTTTTAGAGGACGATATCACTTCGCCTGTATAATCTCAATAATCAAATTTAAATTAGAAATTTCGGCCTTGCATATCAACCCTGCCTGGTTTTAAATTCTCTTCATGACTTCAAAACAAAATATTTTCATTTTCGCAACGCCGACTTATCTTGAAAGCCAGTTCATTCCAGATAACAACCAATTCGTTTTTGCCTATACGATCTACATGGAAAATAGAGGTGACATACCAGCGAAACTGCTGACCCGTCACTGGATTATTACCGACTCGGAAGGTAAAACAGAGGAAGTCCGTGGGCCAGGAGTGGTGGGAGAGCATCCTTATCTAAAACCAGGTGAGAGTTTTGAATACACTAGCGGTGCAGTATTGAAAACCCCGGTGGGCGCGATGGTTGGAAGTTATCAAATGCAGGATGACAACGGGGACTTTTTTGACGCCCCAATTCCCGCATTCACTTTATCCGCAAGCGTGGTGTTTCACTGAACCATGCATGTGACCTTTTTCCTGGTTCCGACTTCGAGCTGGATTTACTCCCCCCAGGTTCCACATCTTTTCTGGGAACCCGTCTATCCGTATCCTCAGTGCCATCCGTATTCTCGGTAGGGCGTATTCTCGGCAAGGTCTTTTCGGGCTCCTGGCAAAAAAGGCATCAATTCGAGATGTGTGACCATGCCCGATAGGTTTTGGCGTGCATAACTGGATTGTGCACTCTGATAATATCAACTCCCTGATGACATAGTGACAAAGACATCCCTAGGGTTCCCAGGTCGCCGTCTTCTGGAGAGTTATCGGCGAAACCCCGCATAAACGATTTTCTGGAATGCCCTATCAACAACCGAAAACCAAACTCCCTGAGCGTCTTCACATTTCCCAACAAATCCAGCGTTTGTAGCACATTTTTTCCGAAACCGACTCCCGGATCAAAAATCACCTGATCCGGCTTAATTCCCTGGCCAATCCACCATTCAAGGTTACGGTTCAACCAGTCTTTCACCTGGGTTATTGCGGGTTGATCTGTAGGTAGAAGCTTCGAGGGATCCGCGGGGACAACGGTACTATGCATTGAGATCACCTGACAGCCACTATTCTTCACCAGATCGATAACCGCCGGACTGGAAAGACCACTCACATCGTTGATAATGTTAACACCATAGCCCAGTGCCCTTTGCATGGTTTCATGGTTTCGGCTGTCCAATGAAATCAACGGCCTGATTTGCATTCCAGCCAATCGCTCCTGAATCAGTTCAAGTGCAGGTTGTAACCGTTGCCATTCAAGTTTCGGAGAAATCGTTTCCGCACCAGGGCGAGTTGACTCCGCTCCCAAATCGATAATTTGAACATGGTTGCTGATCATTTCATCCAAATACTCTGCTAACACCCGACTATCGCCCCACGTATTACCATCTGAAAATGAATCTGGGGTCAGATTCAGTATTCCCATCCATAACGGTATAACGGATACGTTTTGAGACAGCTCGAATACCGTTTTGTTGGTCCCGGGAATAACTAATCCGGGGCTAATAGCGCATAACGGCGAAAGAACAAATGCCCGGGACGCTAAACCAGGATGAGGAATCGTCAATTGGTCTGTTCGCTGACACAATTCGTTCCAAATAAGAATATCGATGTCAATGGGACGAGGTGCCCATCGTCTCGAAGGTTGTCTCCCAAGCTCCTTTTCTATGGTTTTCAGGATAGATAGCGCCTGCATTGGTTGCCAATCTACCTGTCCCTTGATAACACAATTTAAATAGGGTTTGTTCCAGCAGGACTCGGCATCATCGGGCAACATCGCAGGAGATTCAACCACAGGAGAAATCTCATGAATTTCGAAACCCGCCGCCTTAAGAGAAACAATGGCTTTTTCAAGATTTGCTTTTCGACTCCCCTCATTAGAGCCTAACCCCAGATAGATGGCCATCCCTATTACCCTACATCTAATTTAGTTTAACGAGCCAATTAAAGTGGCGAGAAACTCATCGCATCGTTGCAGCTGATCCAGAGCAACATATTCATTGGGTTTATGGGCCTGCTCAATACTTCCGGGACCACACACAATAGTGGAAAAACCTGCGGACTGAAAATGTCCGCCCTCCGTTCCATAGCTGACTTTTCCGGGTCGTTCATTGGTTTTCAATAGATCCGAAGCGATGGAAATCAGATTATCATCCAATGACGTATTTAATCCCGGATAATTCGCTAACGTATTCCACTCAATACCCGCCTCTTCGCTTACAGCACGCATTTGCGGAAGCAGTTTGCTTTTGGTGTATTGATCAATCTCCTCAAAAATTTCTAGCGGAGAATGTTCTGGCAGGTTTCTTATTTCAAAATCGAACTGACATTCGTTAGGAATAATATTATTTACCGTGCCACCTTTTATAACGCCACAATGTAAAGTGGTATAGGGTGGGGAAAATTCATCGTCGAACGGCCCTTCCTCCTGAATGCGCCCCGCAACCGAATCGATATAGGCGATGGTTTTGGCTGCGGCAGTAACCGCATTGACTCCCTCATCCACCATTGAAGAATGAGCAGACTTCCCATGCACATGGCATCGCTTGAACAACATGCCTTTATGCGCTCGAATGACGTTCATGCTAGTTGGCTCACCGATAACGCAGGCCCTGGGCTGAATGGGTTTCTTCTTGAGCTCATCAAGTAATCCTTTGACACCGACACACCCCACTTCCTCGTCATAAGAAAATGCAAAATGCACTGGCACATCCAAATCGGCATCCAAAATATGCTGGATTCTAGAGAGGCAAATAGCAATAAAGCCTTTCATGTCACACGCCCCTCTACCAAACAGACGCCCATCTTTCACGATTGCATTAAAAGGATCCGTTGACCATGCCTGGCCATCTACTGGAACAACATCGGTATGGCCTGATAAAATTATCCCACGCTCACCCCGCCCGCCAATCGTTGCGAAAAGATTGGCCTTCCCACCCATTGCATCAAATGTCAACTCAGAGTTCACCCCATGATCTGACAGCATGGACTGAATGTATTCAATCAGCTGCAAATTTGAATTGCGACTTGTCGTGTCAAATGCGATGAGCTCACTCAGGATATCGATATAACGTTGGGGTCTATTCATAATTGACAGTGTCTCACAAATATATCTATTTTTTCCAGCCCAGGGCAAACTTACCGATAACTATCTTCATCTCTCGGTCTCTCCCAATAGCCTTCCTCTGAATGACTCTGAAAAATGCAATTAACTGAAATTCATATCTATCCGGTAAAATCCCTGGCAGGAGTATCATTGGAAACAAGCAGGTTGTCTCGCAGTGGTCTTGAGTACGATAGGCAATGGATGGTCGTTGACGAACAGAATCGTTTTCTTACCCAACGAATCCACCCCCAGATGTCTCTCGTTGATACAGATATTCGAGAAGGAAAATTAATGTTATCGAGTTTTGGCATGGAAACCCATGTAGTCCCCCACGCTTCCCCCGATATGCCCAGAATAGCAACCCAGGTGTTTAACGATCCAGTATCTGCCCTTGAATTGGACAGGATCACCAATGATTGGGTTAGTCAGGCACTGGGCATTCCCTGCAAATTGGTCTGCTTTCCCGAGGACGAAACTCGCTCCTGCGACCCGGTGGTTTCTAACATCGGCGATCATACGAAGTTTGCTGATGCTTTTCCCTTACTCGTTATTTCCCAGGCATCGCTAGATGATCTCAACTCAAAGTTGGAGGTTCCAGTAGGAATGGATAGATTCAGACCAAATCTCGTGGTGGATGGTTGCGATGCTTTCGCCGAAGATCACTGGAAATCCATGCTGATTAATGAAACAAACATTCGTATGCTACAGATCTGTGCCCGCTGCTCGGTACCAACAGTGGATCAGAAAATTGGCATTTAGTGGTCCGGAGCCCATTCAAACCCTATCCACCTATCGCCAATGGGATGGTGATATATTTTTTGGCTCCAATTACACTGCAGAAAACGAAACCACCGTATCGGTAGGCGATGGGTACCAACCCAGCTAAACGATGGGGCGACCCCGACATCCGATGATCGGGACAAAACCTCAAGGGACTTTTAACGTTATAAACTGGTAACTTTGTGCGCTGGACAATACACTATAGCCCTTCGCCGGGCGCGCCGCCGGAACGGATTGACACATAACAATCGTTTTTATCTTCCACCCAAATTGTGCCGAAAAAGACAACACTTATTTGCATTTTTTAAATGACAGCCGACTCCACGCTCGATGATTATTTCATCGAAAAAGAACCGTTTTATGCACCCCAGGGCAAAGAAATTGAAATCTTTCACGCCGCATATCACAATGGCATTCCAGTCCTTTTGAAGGGACCAACCGGTTGTGGTAAAAGCCGCTTCATGGAGCACATGGCATGGAAGTTGTCCCGCCCTTTAATTACCGTTTCTTGCCACGACGATCTGACTGCTGCTGATTTGGTTGGACGCTATTTAATTATCGGCGGAGAAACCCGTTGGTCGGATGGGCCATTGAGCAGAGCCGTACGTGGGGGTGGAATATGCTACCTGGATGAGATTGTTGAGGCTAGAAAAGACACGACAGTGGTGATTCACCCTCTTGCAGATGATCGACGCGTCCTGCCCATTGAAAAAACCGGAGAGCTATTAACAGTTCCACCGGAGTTCTGCCTTGGCATCTCCTACAACCCAGGTTATCAGAGCGTTCTAAAAGACTTAAAACAGAGCACACGACAACGATTTGTTTCCATCGAATTTGACTACCCATCAGCCCAATTGGAGTCCGACATCATTGTAGAAGAAACCGGACTTGATAATGAGACGGCTACCCGATTGGTGAGATATGCAAACATGACTCGAAATCTGAAAGGAAGCGGACTGGAAGAAGGCGCAAGTACCCGATTATTGGTCCATGCTGCAAAACTGATGAAGACCGGAATAGATGCGAGAACAGCTTGTCGGAGCGCAATATCTGAGACGCTAACGGACGACCCTGATATGCTGAAGGCAGTCAACGAACTAAGCGCATCTTTGTTCTAGTTCGAGCTGAACCACGTGGGCCCAACTCCAGTAGGAGGCGACCAACGGGCACTACATTAAAATGGAAAATATAGAAACGGATCATAACGGTATTCGAATAAACCAACCGACTTAAAGGCAAAAAATGAATCAGGACAAACTAAAACAGGAAGCGGCTGAAGCCGCTTTGGAATATATCCAGGTTGGCGACATAGTTGGAGTTGGAACAGGCTCCACTGCCAACTTTTTTATCGATGGTCTTGCAAAAATAAAAGGCAAGATTGATGGAGCGGTGGCCAGTTCTGATGCGTCAGCAAAACGGATTAAAAGCCACGGAATAGAGGTACTAGATATTAACTCCGTCGGCAGACTGCCTATCTATGTTGATGGTGCAGACGAATCAACAAAGAACCGGCATTTAATCAAAGGCGGCGGCGGCGCCCTTACCCGGGAGAAAATAGTCGCCCAGGCTAGCGAAAAATTTATCTGCATCGCCGATCAAAGTAAACTGGTTGATCGGCTTGGAACCTTTCCTTTACCCATTGAGGTTATCCCCATGGCCCAAAGTCTCGTATCAAGAAGCATCGTAAAAATGGGTGGACAACCGGAACTGCGTAGCGGTTTTATAACGGACAACGGCAATACCATCATTGATGTTAGAAACATGGATATTGACAATCCTATCGAAACCGAAAAACTCATCAACCAGATTCCCGGCGTTGTCACCGTTGGAATCTTCGCCATACGACCCGCGGATGTGCTCTTATTGAGCGCTGAACAGGGCCTTCAGGTAATCAAATAAACCCAGGACATAGTAGTCACGTTGTTCATCGCCACACTTTGTGGTGTTCTCCTGACTGAATTTTCGTGAAAACCCTCTCGATCCGATACCTCGGGGTTCAACGAATATAGTGAGACATTACAGAACTTTAACGGGTTTACGCGGACCAAACAGTTAAGATTGACTTTTAAGATTGAGTTTCAATTTTGATAATGACTGACATATCCGACAAACTACCCAATGCTACTCTTGGACCTTAGTGGAACAGCTGGAAGCCGAAAGCATCGGAAAACATTGAATATGACTATTTTCAGGAAGTACGCGGGAGTAATTTATTCAAAGCAAATTCACCGTTTTCTTTTTCTACTAGTGTTGCTTTTCAATTCTGCCCTAAAAGCAGAGGCTAATGAGCTACCAGAATTAGGTGATCGTGCTACACAATATCTCTCTCCTCAAAAAGAAAAGGAAATTGGTCAGAGTTTTCTGCGGCGACTAATAAGGAATACCGACTATGTCACAGACCACGAACTCAAGCACTATCTTCAGAAAATAGGAGATCAGGTAGCTCGCTCAGCTGACCTACGTGGGGTAGAACTCGTGTTCAATCTCATTGGATCCAATGAATTAAACGCCTTCGCCGTACCCGGAGGCTACATTACTTTCAACACAGGTTTGTTATTAAACACTGAACGGGAAAGTGAACTGGCTTCTGTGGTCGCCCATGAAATTGCTCATTTATCCCAGAGACATTTACCAAGACTGATTGCTCGATCCCAGGATAACAAGCTACCAACAACCGCAGCGATTATTGGATCAATTCTGATCGGAGGGCAGGCTGGATTGGCAGGATTGACTCTTACCAATGCCCAACTGTTGTCTAACCAATTACGCTACACCCGGGACTTTGAGCGAGAAGCCGATGCCGTTGGAATACAGTTATTGTCGAATGCGGGATTTGACCCTTTTGCCATGACTCAGTTTTTTAATAAGCTCGAGCGCTATTCACGCACCAAGGGAAGCAGTACACCCGAGTTCTTAAGGACCCACCCGCTTTCCTACAGTAGGATCGCTGAAGCAGAGCAACGCGCTCAACAATTACCGAAAGTGGATCACGCTAACAGCCTGGAATATCACCTCGTTAGGGCAAAAATACAGGCCTTATACTCATCAGACAGAATCGATCCAGTCTTATACTTCGAAAAACAGACATCTGATTTACCAGCCAGGGAACTGATTGCCGCCAAATATGGATTGGCCACCGCTCTCGCCGAAGAAAGGCATTACTCAGAAGCCGAGAAAATCCTGGCACCATTGATTGCGGATGCGCCCCAAAATCACTATTTCCAAATCCTTCAGGCATCAATAGAAGAATCCAGCGGCCGAGGAACAGAAGCCATTGAACGATTAACCCGGTTGTCCGAGAGGAACCCGGAACTGCATTTCGTGGTGTACTACCTCGCTAGTACACTGCTTTCAAGCGGTAACGCTGAGGAAGCGAAAAAAGTCACCAGATACCATTTACGACGGCGAGCAAATGATTATCAGCTTTATCGATTGCTCTCCCGGATTAATGTTGAATTGGGTCAAATTCCCGAGGCTCACCAGGCAGATGCTGAATACCACGCTCTGTTGGGAGATAATCAACGAGCCATCGCATCCCTGAAGCTTGCGCTAAGGGACAATAAAGAAGAAGGTTATTTTTCCAGTAGTGTTGCAGCCCGTCTGAAAGAATTGGAAAACAAGCGATCAATATCCGGAGAGCTTCAATTTGAATAAAGTTTATTCAGGGACAAAATCAGTGAGATGGTCCATTTCGCGCTTTAATTCAGTTTCCTCCCGAATCAGATAGAGAGGAGAAGAGTCAGAAAACCCAACAATAATGTATTTTTTACCTGGAAATCATAAAACATGACCCATGAATGAACGAGCTAAAAAGATCTCCTTATTGGCCCGAAGAAAGACATTGAAAAACATCCTGTTATCACCTTTCGCCTTATTGATTCCTGGGTTTTCGGCCGCTTTTTCGGCATTTTATTCTCCCCTTGGGGAAACTCGGAACATCTCAACTTTTCTCGAAAACAGAGATAAAACGCTACGGAGACTATTCGAGACCACGGAAGCGAATGATGATGCCAGTATCATCATTGATATGCCAATAGAGGCGGAACATCTCTCCTATGTTCCATTTCGAATCACCGCAACCGGTGCAGAAAAACTGGCGGTTTTTATCGAACCAGCAGAAAACCCACTGGTTGCCTGTTTTACTCTATACCCTCCTTGCGGACCCACCGTAAATGGCACAGTCGATCTTCAGGAAGGTTCAGTTATTTCATGTTATGTTTTAAGAAATAAGCAACTGTTTCGATCATCAAGATACGTACGAACAGGCATAAGTGGATATGATAACTAATGCAATACCATACTCAAATCCATATTCAAAAAGACATCCAGGGATACAGAATATTTTGCTCAATTTCTCAGACCGCTCAATTATTCCCAAGGAAACAACAAATATCCAATATGGAATTCCGCCTCAACGGGGAAATATTTGCCGACGTGTTATTTGGAAATCAACTTTCCAAAGATCCTATCATTGGCGTGCATTTAGCGTCCGGTAAACCCGGTGACCTGATTAGCGTCGACTGGGTAGACGTTAACAGAAATCGGGGAACCGCTCGTTCATGCATTGCAATATAGACAGAAATCATTGCCAAAAAATGCCAGCCAAAAAAATACAGCAGCGGTTGACGATAGCAGTTTTCTACCATATACCGGCTTTTTTTATGGTGTTATTTTTTCTCATAACACCAACGCCCTCCTTTGGGACGCCGGATAATGAGGAGATAAGAGAAGACATAAGGAAATTTCAGAAATTTTTCCAGAACCGCTTCCCCACCGTTAAGCTTGAAACATACCAGGATGGTGTTAATGGATTACCGCAATATTCCCATCGCATAAAAAATTGGAAATTATTGTCCTCCGTTCCAATTCACATTCGGGAAATCAGGGGTATGGAGAAAGACTGGGAACAATCCTTCGTTGATGGCTCCAGTTTAGCCACTTGTTTTTCCGACAAGCCTCCCGGTAACCAATACCCCTATTTCAATGGAACTTCGATACGGACAATCGTTGGCGACATCAACGACTGCCTATCCATTCACAGTGAACAGGCATTGAATGCGAATGGAGCGAAAATGGCAAAGCTAGTCGCTTTTTACAAGTCCAAAGCAAACGGACAACCCGTGTCCATTGATTACTCCAGCCCCATGATAAGAGACGCATATCAAAAAGGTAGGCAATACTATTGGACTCGCCGTGGTCAGCGCAATTTTTCATGTGCCAGTTGCCATGTCCAGAATTCAGGAAACCAGATTCGCAGCGACGTCATTAGTGCTGCTCTTGGGCAATCGACAGGGTTTCCGGTGTATCGCACGGCATGGGCATTGCAGGGACAACCCTGGAGAACCATCCACCGGCGTTACGCTAGCTGCCATATGCAGGCTGGCGCTGTTCCGCCTTTGCCTCAAAGTGCGGAATACATTGCCTTACAGGTTTACCAGGGGATTATGAACACTGGCATTCCGTTGAAAGTGCCAGGACGTCGACAATAGCAATCGTCCATTCGCGCACTAACCCATGGACGCTCATCCGGACGATAACTCTGGCGGACGAACATTGATGGATGACGTATTTTCTGGCACCTGAGCGAAGCCAAACACAATTTCGAAATTCACCGACAGCACCCCATCATGCTCGAACCTATCCTTGAGGATAGTTTTAAATTGATGAAATCGATTTTTTCCAGTAAGAGTCTTCCTCCTGGTGGAAAGCACATTGGTAAAACCCTCCTGTTTCAGATCGTCCAGCAAAATACCGACCCCTGGATATTCGATAGTCAGCCAGTCCGTATCAACAATTGGTTTTGAAAAACCCAATCTCACTAAAGCATCACCAATGAAATGCATATCGACAAAGGGATGTACATGTACTGACTCATCCACTTTCCCCCAGGCATCGGCCAACTCACCTAATGTATCTGGGCCGAATGTAGAAAAAAAAAGCATCCCTCCTGAGCGCAATATCCGACGGGACTCCCCAAGTAGACTTTCAAAATCGAGCCAGGACATCTGTAAATTGATCACAACACAGTCAAAACTTGCTGTTTCATAGTACTCTAGGTAGGAGCGAAGTGGATGACGGCATTCCAACAGGGAAATGTCCTCACGCTCCGACAAAAAATCAAACTGCATATCGCCGTTAGTAAAATCAATAATCAATCCTGTTGACGGCAGCTCCGAAACTCTAAGTATCCGTTCTTCCATATCCCGACGCACCCGGTCCAATAGGTAGTTCATGGGGCCTGGCCTCTTTTTTAGGGCAGACCGTAACTCTGCAACTTTATCTAAATCAAATTCCAATCGTGTTACTCTCTAATTCTATGGATGGATAGTGGCCCACATCAGTCTTCAATGAATCTTCAATGGAGACCGTATTTATTCCGGTTTATTTGGCCAAAAACAATGGAAATATTCAAAGTCCCTACTGAACATATCTCCGCCGGGTACATTTCTACTGAGCGCATTTCTACAGGAAACCAAGGATTGAAGGACTGAAAAGCACAATGAAAATAGTCGCAACTGACGAGTATTCACGGAGAGATTTCCATGTTCGTGATTAAACAAATATTTGATTCTATACTGCCAGAAAAATGCGCACTATGTCGAAAAAATACAAATGCCGGTTTTTGTATAGATTGCCAGACCCTGCTTCCCTGGAAACACTGTTTTTGTGCGATTTGTGGTGTTGAGCAAACCATTTCTGGCATCTGTGGCCGATGCCAGAATTTCCGACCTGACTATTTCCAATCCGTTATTCCATTCATCTACTCATCACCCATTTCGGATCAAATTCAACAGCTCAAATATCAGGGACAAATTTACTATGCAAGACCTTTAGCCAGAATGCTTGGGAAGTGGTCCCCAGAAAATACAACTTCGCTACCCGATGTGCTAATCCCTATTCCGCTCCACCGAAACCGGATTAAGCAACGAGGCTTCAATCAAGCGTTGGAAATTACCCGGACCCTGAGTAAGCAACTCAACATCCCATTCAACAAATCAGTCTTGAAGCGACAGAACGATACATCAAGTCAGACAGGACTCAGCGAAAGGCTCCGTCGAATGAACGTTAAAGGGGCATTCGTCATAGGACAAAACGTGCGCTATGAACATGTTACTCTCGTTGATGACGTGGTTACTAGCGGTAGTACGGTGAATGAAGCCGCACGAATCCTGATTCAGGCAGGAGTGGCATCAAAAGTTAGCGTATGGGCGATAGCCAAAACATAGTGTGGTTCCAGACTCGCATTCCGCTTTCAATCAGAGTAACCCACAAATCAAATCCCATGGCCAGTTAAAAAACTCGATCACCCTGTCAGCTGAAAGTATCAAATATCATGAAGTCTGGTATCTTCAACGGATCATTTCTCTACTGTGGCCAGTATTTTTGAGGAACTGTGGAGTCCTCGGATGAAATGGACCAACTAACGGTGCTGCCATTAATCGCGACAACATAAACCAGTACCTTATCGCTCACTTCACCAAGTTCAGATAACTCAAGATATTTAATACTGACCTTATCTGTCGCGACTGATATCTTTTCTATGTAGCTGGTTGCATAGTCCGTTTCCGTACTCGACACACCGCTCAATGAACTCAAATTCTCTGGCATCTCACCGTGTTCGCTGACATACATGGAGACTGCGGTTTTAATCGGCGGAAAAGTACTGGGAATGGCTTTTGTTCGAATGGCATAATCGCGGTAAACCGGAATCGCCAATGATGCCAAAACGCCTATGATTGTCACCACGATCATTAATTCCATTAGGGTAAATCCAGATTGGAATTTGTGGCGACTACGATCAAAAAAATGCGTGCAGAGAAAAAGCTCCATTATTCATCCTCCTTGAATATCCTTTTTTGAAGAAATCACATTGTATCTCAATCTTTAGTTCGTGCACCCCTATTTGCGTCAGCAGTGAGCGCTTGCTTCAAAACCTACGATGAAGAACCATCGTCTCTGCTTAATGTACCAGGACGATTCAAAACGAACCGCCTTGGTACATGTGAACATGCCTTTGCAAAGACGCATGTAGATACAGGCACAGATAAAGCCTAATTCACCTAAACACCAATGCTCCGTCTTCGACAGACACATAAATCACTGATGAATCCGGAAATTCTCCCGAGAGAATTTTCTGTGCAATGGGATTCTCAATTTCCAGTTGTATGGCTCGCTTGAGTGGTCGGGCGCCATAGACGGGATCAAACCCGACCTCGGTAATTTTATCTAAAGCACTATCACTCAAAGTGAGATTTATGTCCCTTTGCGCCAGACGTTTTCTTAGACCATCTATTTGGATTGAAGCAATTTTCCTGATTTGCTGTTTTTCCAATGAGTGGAAAACCACCATCTCATCAACGCGATTAATAAATTCGGGTCGGAACCGCTGACTAACCACTCCCAATACGGCCGACTTCATTGCATCATATTCATTGGCATCCATACTTTGGATCATGTCTGAACCCAAATTCGATGTCATGATGATAATAGTATTTCGGAAATCCACTGTTCGTCCCTGCCCATCTGTCAATCGCCCGTCATCAAGTACTTGCAGCAGAATATTGAAAACATCAGGATGCGCTTTCTCGATTTCGTCCAACAGGATAACGGAATATGGCTTTCTCCTAACAGCCTCGGTTAAATAACCTCCTTCTTCATATCCAACATAACCTGGTGGGGCACCTACCAATCTGGCAACTGAGTGCTTTTCCATAAATTCTGACATATCAATTCGTACCATGGAATCTTCCGTATCGAACATGAACTCAGCCAGCGCTTTAGTTAATTCCGTCTTACCTACTCCGGTAGGGCCTAGAAACATGAATGATCCATCGGGCCGGTTCGGGTCAGATAGACCCGCTCTTGATCGGCGGATGGCATTGGAAACCCCATTGATAGCTTCTATCTGCCCGATTACACGCCGTCCAAGGTACTCCTCCATCTGTAGAAGTTTTTCTCTTTCTCCTTCCAGCATTTTTGAAACTGGAATCCCTGTCCACTTGGAGACCACTTCAGCAATTTCCTCTTCCGTAACACTGCTACGAAGCAAGGTCATTTGAGTGGTTTCCAACTCACTTGTCTCGGTCAATTGTTTTTCCAGCTCGGGAATAACACCGTACTGCAATTCAGACATACGGGAAAGGTCGCCACCCCTCCGGGAGGCTTCAAATTCAACTCGAGCCCGATCCAGAGATTCCTTGATATGCTGGCTACCCTGAACCGCAGACTTCTCAGCATTCCAGACCTCGTTCAAATCAGCATACTCCCGTTCGAGTTTTTCTATATCAGATTCCAGCCCTTGTAAACGTTTAACTGACGCACTGTCCTGCTCCTTTTTCAGGGCCTCTCTTTCAATTTTTAACTGAATTAAACGGCGATCCAGTTTGTCCATGATCTCCGGCTTTGAATCTATCTCCATGCGAATACGACTCGCGGCTTCATCGATCAAATCAATCGCCTTGTCTGGAAGATTTCGATCTGTGATGTATCGGTGAGATAGTGTGGCTGCGGCAACAATCGCGGGATCGGAAATATCTACCCCATGGTGAACTTCATAACGTTCCTTGAGGCCCCTTAAAATCGCAATTGTGCTTTCGACATCAGGTTCATCAACCTGAACTTTTTGAAACCTTCGTTCCAGAGCCGCGTCCTTTTCGATGTACTTTCTATATTCATCCAGTGTTGTCGCGCCGACACAATGCAGCTCACCCCTTGCTAAAGCCGGTTTGAGCATATTACCCGCATCCATGGCGCCTTCTGCCTTTCCTGCCCCAACCATTGTATGGAGCTCATCAATGAACAGTATGATTTGTCCCTCCTGTTTCGATAGATCATTCAACACCGCTTTTAGTCGCTCCTCAAACTCCCCACGAAATTTAGCACCCGCGAGTAGCGCACCAATATCCAGCGACAACACCCGCTTGTTTTTTACGCCCTCTGGCACCTCTCCATCAACGATCCGCTGGGCAAGACCTTCGATAATTGCCGTTTTGCCCACACCTGGCTCACCAATCAGAACAGGGTTATTTTTCGTTCTGCGTTGCAGTACCTGAATTGCCCGTCGAATTTCATCGTCTCTTCCAATAACCGGGTCTAATTTTCCCTGCTCTGCTCGTTCGGTAACGTCAATGGTGTATTTTTCCAGGGCCTGGCGTTGTTCTTCCGCGTTAGCATCATTCACACCCTGCCCTCCACGCATGGTTTCCACCGCTTTTTGCAGGGACGCTCTGGAAGCGCCAAACTGTTTAAGAAGTTTACCGAGTTCGTTTTGATGCTCAAGCGCAGCCAGTATAAACAGTTCACTGGCGATATATTGATCATTTCTTCGCTGAGCTAATTTATCCGTTACGTTAAGAATTCGAGTCAAATCATTCGATACATGTAGATCACCGTTACCTCCTTCTACTTGGGGTAAAGCATCGATAGATTGGCTCAATGCAGTTCTAAACTGATTGATATTTACCTGCCCAAGGGTGAGCAGGTGTTTCGCACTACCACCGTCCTGATCCAGCAGTGCAATCATTAGATGTTGGGGTTCAATAAATTGATGGCCTCGCCCGATTGCCAGGCTTTGCGCATCGCTCAATGCCAATTGAAACTTGGTAGTCAGTTTATCCATACGCATGTTGTCACCTCTTATTTATGCATTACTATTCTGCGCAAGTAAGTGGGGCCCATAACCCATGGTTCAAGGCATAACACGGCCATAACCCAGGTCACGATACGGAACGAATGAACATCCTGACACTGGACACTAGGATTGGATCGCAAACAAATCATATTCACCCGCCTCCTCCACTTTCACCTGAATGATATCGCCAACACGCACATTCTCACTGAATTGTGAAACCTCAACCAAGCCGTCAACCTCGGGAGCATCTCCTTTACTCCTTCCAGTCAATATTCCGTCATCGATGTGATCGACGATAATGTCTATTGTGGAACCAACTTTTTGATGTAACCGGGAAGCAGAGATTTCAGCTTGCCTGGTCATAAAACGCTCAAAACGCTCTCTCTTAACCGCGGCAGGTAGTTGGCTCTCAATCTGATTGGCTGTGGCGCCTTCCACATTAGAATATTCGAAACAACCGGCGCGATCGATTTGTGCCTGTTCCAGAAAATCCAACAATTGCTCGAAATCTTCTTCCGTTTCACCAGGGAAGCCAACGATAAACGTACTTCTTATCGTCAGCTCTGGACAGATTTGCCGCCATTTAAAAATTCGCTCCAGTACTTTTTCGCTATGGGCAGGGCGCTTCATGGATTTGAGAATATCCCGGCTTGCGTGTTGGAACGGAATGTCCAAATACGGTAGAACTAATCCATCCGCCATCAAGGGTAGAAGATGGTCTACGTGGGGATAAGGATAGACATAGTGCAATCGAACCCAAACACCAAGTTTGCCCAGTTCTAACGACAGATCCTGAATATGAGAACGAATTGGCTTCGCACCAAGGAAGTCAGTCTTGTATTTCAGGCCCACTCCGTAAGCACTGGTGTCCTGGGACACCACGAGCAACTCTTTTACCCCTGCGCTCACTAATGCCTCCGCTTCCGCCAATACCTGAGACGCGGGACGACTCACCAGATCCCCCCTCATTTGCGGAATAATGCAAAAGGAACAACGGTGATTACATCCTTCAGAAATTTTCAGGTAGGCATAATGCCTCGGGGTAAGTTTCAAACCACCGGGAGGTACAAGGTCAATAAAGGGATCATGAACAGGAGGGATATGATGATGCACTACTTCCATAACTTCATCTGTTGCATGGGGACCTGTAACCGCGAGAACATTGGGGTAGTTTTCTAAAACAGTATCGCCTTTTGCACCCAGACAACCTGTGACGATAACCTTACCATTCTCCTCAAGGGCCTCACCAATCGCCTGCAACGACTCCTCAACCGCGCTGTCAATAAATCCACAAGTGTTTACAATGACCAGATCGGCACCATCATAATTCACTGACATTTCATAACCCTGCACTCGAAGTTCTGTCAGAATACGTTCGGAGTCCACAGTCGCTTTTGGGCAACCGAGACTAACGAAGCCAACTTTACCAGGTCTGGTTTGGTTCATGATTACTTCAAAATATGAATATGAGGTTTACGAATAGCGAGGTATCGAATGTACCTCATTATAAATTAACGGAATAAATTAGCAGATTGTTATTCAGGGAAATTTTTCCTGCACCCTAAAGCTACCTTGAAATTTGGCGCATCCATGACAAAAACGATTAGTACAATTCCGAATGCAAACCCATTTGATGTTTTATCGTACTACCTAACTCTTCAATAGAGTATGAGGTTGAGTCGCAATGCTGGATTCGGTAGCGTTCGAACAAATTTCTCGCCAGCTCAACATCTTCCCGGCATTGCTTCAAAGACGCATATTCGCTTCCAGGTCTCCGTTCCTGCCGTATTTGGTGCAACCGTGAGGCATCAATATTTAGGCCGAAGGCTTTATCCCGATGCACCAAAATGGATTCAGGAAGCCTGCCATGAACAAAGTCATCCTGGGTTAATGGATAATTGGCCACATGGAACCCAAAATGGAGAGCCAAATACAAACAGGTAGGTGTTTTTCCCGAACGTGAAACTCCCAGCAGAATCACATCGGCACTGCCATATTCCTGTGTATGTAATCCATCATCGCAATGCATGGCATAGTTGACCGCACTCATTCGACGATTGTATTGAAGAATGTTTGCAATGCCATGAGCCTGACCCGGCTGGTGGGACGATTTTTGCCCTAGAGATTCTTCCATGCGTCCGATGAATGGATCGAACAGATCAAAGATCCTTGCATTCGCTCGAGACAAGACCACAGCATACTCCTCTTCCACAAATGTGGTGAAAACCAGTGGCGCCAGACCAGAACTGGCCGCCGCTCGATTAATTTCACCAACGGCTGCTTCGACCTTGTCCAGGCTATCCACGAAAGGCAACGATTCCTGGTTAAAGTTCACCGTTGGGAACTGACTCAAAAGCGTGTGGCAGATGGTTTCTGCTGTCACACCACTTCCGTCAGAAACAATAAATATGGGCTGTTGTGGCAAAGTTGGTTAATCAAAATGAGTTACCCCTATTATATATTCCTCTTCACTTAAGTTACATCCATAACCGGAAGCATAAGAATTTTAAATTGCATTATCTGGTGAAAATGGTCAGATTACGCGTCAACTTTCCAACAAATGTTATCCGCTCCAGAAAACAGATCTGGGGAACCCATTTTTCGATAGAATAGATTATCGGTCCAACAACTAAATCGACCCATAGGAGTTGATTCATTGAGCAACACTATTTACTGGTTTCCCAACTAGGCATGGATGACGTCCCAAAGGTGGGCGGGAAAAATGCCTCTTTAGGCGAAATGATTTCAAATCTCTCTTCCGCTGGAATCACTGTTCCGGATGGCTTCGCCACCACTGCGGATGCATTTAAGCTTTTCCTTGCGCATGAAGAACTGGACCAGAAAATCTATCAACTACTTGATAGCCTGGACATTGAAAACATCAGTGAGCTGAAGTCCATCGGTGAACGCATCCGGCGCATGGTTGTCGAGCATCCACTCCCTGTGGAATTGGAGACGGACATAAGGGCTGCCTATAACACACTCATAGGCCAAAGCCCCAAAAGCGTTGGTTGCAGTGTTGCGGTGCGTTCGTCAGCTACCGCCGAAGATCTACCCGAAGCTTCTTTCGCGGGTCAACAAGAAACATTCTTAAATGTCAGTGGTATCGA
Source organism: Gammaproteobacteria bacterium (assembly GCA_011088265.1). Lineage (GTDB taxonomy): Bacteria > Pseudomonadota > Gammaproteobacteria > Arenicellales > Poriferihabitantaceae > WLWV01. The sequence goes on along the minus strand of JAALKB010000005.1, from coordinate 18,250 downwards.
AAATGTGTTGCGCTGCGTTCGAGAAGTGTTTGCGTCGCTCTTTAATGATCGGGCGATCAGTTACCGGGAACACCAGGGTTTCGATCATAACGATGTTGCATTATCCGCGGGGATCCAGCAGATGGTAAGAAGCGACAGGGGATCCAGTGGAGTTATGTTTACCATCGACACAGAATCCGGCTTTGAAGGTGCCATTTTCATCACGTCCTCATTTGGACTTGGGGAATGTGTGGTTCAAGGCTCAGTCAATCCAGATGAATTTTATGTCTTCAAACCCGCTTTGGAACAAGGAAGACCGGCCATAGTCCGCCGAACCCGGGGATCAAAACAGATTAGGATGGTTTACGCGGACAAGAGCCGTGCCAGCCAAAACCACAGTCCCGTTGAGATAGTAAGCGTTGATCAAACTGATCAAATGCGATTTTCAATTAGCGACGAAGACGTAGCTGCATTAGCCAAAATGGCTATCACCATTGAAAAGCACTACCAGAGACCAATGGACATTGAATGGGGAAAAGATGGGGAAACCGGTGAGCTCTTTATCTTACAAGCCCGTCCGGAGACAGTCGAAAGCCGCAACGAAAAAGGCGTTCTTGAACGTTTTCAACTCAAGGAAAAGAGCCACATTCTGGTTCAGGGAAGAAGCATTGGGCAACGAATTGGCAGCGGTCAGGTAAAGCTGGTCAAAAGCATTGAACAACTCGATAAAGTACAACCCGGAGATGTACTGGTCACGGACATGACAGATCCGGATTGGGAACCGGTAATGAAAAAAGCTGCTGCCATAATTACCAACCGCGGAGGCCGGACCTGCCATGCTGCGATTATAGCTAGAGAATTGGGAGTGCCTGCTATTGTAGGGTGTGGTGACGCCACTCAAAGTCTTACTGACGGCATCGAAGTAACAGCAAGCTGCGCAGAGGGAGACACTGGTAATGTTTATGAAGGAATACTTGATTACCAACTCGTAAAAACCAATTTGGAGGAAATGCCAGAACTTCCGTTCAAAATCGCGATGAACGTAGGCAACCCTGAACGGGCCTTTGCCCTCTCGAAGATACCTAATGCCGGTGTTGGACTCGCCAGGCTGGAATTCATCATCAACAATACCATTGGTGTTCATCCAAAGGCCCTGATGCAAATGGAGACGCTTCCCGCATCAACCCAGGAGACAATAGAAGCCAGAATGGCGGGATATAAGGACCCTATCTCTTTTTATCGAGAAAAGCTGGTAGAAGGAATTGGGTCATTGGGAGCCGCGTTTTATCCCAAGCCCGTCATTGTCCGGCTTTCTGACTTCAAGTCCAATGAGTATGCAAATTTAATCGGTGGCGAACAATTCGAACCTAATGAAGAAAATCCAATGCTCGGGTTCCGGGGTGCTTCACGCTATATTTCTGAGTCTTTTCAACCCTGTTTCGAACTCGAATGTGCAGCATTGAAATATGTCCGGGATGAAATGGGATTAACCAATATCCAGATCATGGTGCCATTTGTTCGAACATTGGACGAAGCAAGACAGGTGATTGATCTACTTGGTAAAAACGGATTAATACGAGGAGAAAATGGTTTAAAGGTTGTTATGATGTGCGAGACTCCATCCAATGCGGTCCTGGCTGATAAATTTCTCGAATACTTCGATGGCTTCTCAATTGGATCAAATGATTTAACTCAATTCACTTTGGGGCTGGATCGTGACTCTGCCATTATTGCGCACTTATTCGATGAACGGGATTCAGCGGTAAAAGCCATGATTAGCATGGCCATCCAGGCTTGCCGAAAAGCGGGAAAATACGTAGGAATTTGTGGTCAGGGACCATCAGATAATCCTGATTTCGCATTCTGGCTAATGGAACAGGGAATAGAAAGTGTCTCTCTAAATCCGGATAGTGTGGTTGAAACCTGGGTATTCCTCTCCGAGAATAGAAAACAGATCTTACCCACATCATAAACTGAACTAAAGTTACCCCGGAAGTGGAAACAGAATAAGAGCGACCTGCGCTACCTATGGTGTGGGGAATTTGTGACGGGTAAAACTCCATCGACCAAACTCAACCACCGGAATCATGCGTGATAGACCGCCTTGTGTTCGTGTGTTTCCACTGGTGCCGGGGTTTATCATCCAGGGTGATTCATCCATGTCCTCCCGATGAGTATGCCTGTAAACAATCGCAGTGGATGTGGGATACCTGTTTCGCAATATTTCATGACAGTTACCTGGGTTAGCGACGCGGTGGCGATGCCCCATGCTGAAATGATTAGTCCCCATTGACTAATAAGGACATGAATGTAAAAACGATGATTCATGTCCATCTACGATGACTACCAGTGGATGTCGGTGAGGATATCGCTGAAGATGTCCCTAAGGATATTGCTGAACCTACTCAGAGCGAAAACAACCCTTACCAGGCAATGTAACTGTCCATGAGCAATCCGATGTTTAAAATGGGTTGAGGATTGTACCCCGGTTTTTCTAATCAACCAGGCGACTTTGAAACCTAAATCCGATTTCAACCCAGCCAAGGGTATATTTTCCAAGCAACTGATGCAAAACAAAGGTAAAATTAGCGCGCCGTGGTAACTGCCTCTGACGCGACGAAATCAAACAGACTGAAAACGGGCTGTGGTCACGAATATTTTTCATGATAGAGGATAAATTCTGAGTCTATTTTGTTCTGGCTGTCTTGTTCGGGGCCTGTTTTGTTCAGGATTGGAGAAACCCCAATCCATGGGCTGGACTCAACAATGTTTTCGTCCCTGATGTACTCTTTTGACGTACTCTTTTTTTGGAGTGACCCTAATTGAGTTAACCTAATAGAATCTTGCTCCGGCGCTGAAGTCTGATGGGCCAGAAACGAGTCTACCAACACTACTGTAGAGTTATGTTGCCTTTGTTTATGTTGCAACTCTACTCTTTGGCACAGTTTTCAACAACGACCGGACACAAACGACCAAACGATCAGACGAAAACGACCAGGCACAGCAAAATACACCACGAAGGCCTGGAATCTAAATCATATCGAATCAAGTGCATTAAGCGAAAACAAAATTTAGACCCTAATTACCCCAGTGACAATTGAAATTATTATTTTGGCGGCCGGTCAAGGGACACGGATGCGCTCAGCGTTACCCAAGGTTCTCCATTGCATTGGTGGAAAACCGATGCTGCAACATATTATCGAAACATCCATCAAGCTTAAGCCACAAACCATCCATGTGGTGGTGGGCCACGAAAAAGATTGGGTAACAAGGGAAATCAACAAATTAAACGTGGTTGAAGAAACAGGGGCATTAATTAACTGGGTAGAACAGGCCGAACAGCTTGGCACTGGGCATGCGGTTATGCAGGCGACCTCCTGGGCGAATCCATCCTCAACGATTTTAATTCTCAATGGCGATACGCCACTTATTCAGCCTGAAACCGTTTCTCCTCTTATCACCCACAGCGAAAGTCTAAATCTGCTGACTGTTGAACTGGATGATCCTGTCGGAATGGGAAGAGTGATTCGGGATGAAGAAGGGCAGATTAGAAAAATTGTCGAGCACAAGGACGCCAATCCTGGCCAACTACTAATAAAAGAAATAAATACTAATTGTATGGCGGGAAATGCAGCCCAGATTACGAAATGGCTGGCCCGCATCAAAAACCAGAATGCACAAAATGAATATTATCTACCCGATAGCATTGTGGGAGCCGTTAGTGATGGAGTACCTGTTAACGGCATCCATGCTCATAAACAGGAAGAAGTCGCCGGGGTGAACTCCCGATTGGATCTCAGTAAACTTGAGCGTAAATACCAATCTATCCAGGCTAATCGTTTACTGTTCGAGGGAGTGACGTTGCTTGATCCGGATCGACTGGATATTAGAGGAGAGTGTCAGATCGGCATGGACTGCGTTATCGACATTAACGTAATCTTTGAGGGCGATGTCTCCATCGGAAACAACTGTGTCATCGGCGCTAATTCAATTATCAAAAACAGTACCATTGGCGATCAGTGCATCATAGAACCAAACAGCCTAATTGACCAATCTATCTTGGGAGATGGATGCCAGATTGGCCCTTTTGCCCGAATACGACCAGGAACACATCTTGGCAAACGGGTTAAAATTGGAAATTTTGTCGAAACCAAAAAATCAAAAATTGACAATGAGTCCAAGGTAAATCATCTTAGCTACGTTGGTGACAGTCTAATCGGTAAATCGGTTAATGTGGGTGCAGGAGTGATTACCTGTAACTATGACGGCGCGAACAAGCACCAGACCTCTATTGGAGATGATGTCTTTATTGGTTCCGGTAGTCAGTTGGTCGCTCCAGTGGAAATTGGAAAGGGAGCAACTATTGGCGCGGGATCTACGATTACAAAAAATGCCCCCGAAGGGACTTTGACGATTGGTCGTTCGAAACAGAAATCCATTCCTGATTGGGTTAAACCTTCCGAAAAATAGCGGTTAGAAGAAAGAGATTATTATGTGCGGAATCGTGGGTGCAGTTGCGCAACGCAATGTTTTGCCAATATTGTTAGACGGGTTAAGAAGGCTGGAATATCGAGGATATGATTCCGTCGGTATTGCCGTGGTTGATGCTGGAAAACAGATTTCCCGAATTCGAAGTGTGGGGAAAATCATTGAACTGGAGAAAGCACTGGATGAAAACCCGGAGACCCGAGGGATAACAGGCATTGCTCATACGAGATGGGCAACTCACGGACCACCCACTAAATCCAATGCCCACCCTCATATGAGCGGCCCTGGTTTGGCGCTGGTCTGTAATGGCATTATCGAGAATCACGAAGATTTACGTTTGGCGCAAAAAACCAGGGGATTCAAATTTCAATCCGATACGGATACCGAAGTCATTGTCAACGAAGTTTATCAACATCTCAACAACGGGGCTGATTTACTTGAAGCAGTTCAGGCAACCATTAAAGTACTGGAAGGAGCATTTGCTATAGGGGTAATTTGCTCCGATGAGCCCCATCGACTGGTGGGAGCCCGTCGAGGATCACCATTAGTGGTGGGCATAGGAGAAGGAGAGGCATTCCTTGCTTCAGACATGTCCGCGCTCATCTCTGTTACCCGAGATTTTTATATATTGGATGACGGGGACGTGGTTGATATAAACAATGCCAATATCTGTATCATGGATAGCCTTGGGCAAATTCAACAACGCGAAATCAAAACTAGCAAACTGACCGCTGAATCCGTGGAGCTAGGTGAACACCGACACTTCATGCTGAAGGAAATCCATGAACAAAGTACAGCTATCGCCAATACCCTGGAAGGCAGAATTTCTGGAAAAAGTCTGCTGGAAGAGAGTTTTGGAACCGAGGCAAATAGGATATTCGATGCGACCCTCTCAGTGCAAATCATCGCCTGCGGCACCAGCTACCACGCTGGTCTTGTTGCAAAATATTGGTTTGAAGAGCTCGGCGTACCCTGTCAGGTAGAAATTGCCAGCGAGTTCAGATCCAGAGTTCATGCTGTTCCTGATAAATGCCTGGTGGTCACTCTATCTCAATCTGGAGAAACCATCGATACATTATCAGCCTTGAGTGAAGCAAAAAAAATTGGCTTTGCAAATAGCCTAACCATCTGCAATGCACCTGAAAGCTCTCTGGTTAGAGAATCTGATCTTGTTATGATGACCCATGCCGGGCCAGAGATTGGTGTAGCGTCAACGAAAGCGTTTACCACACAGCTAGTAGCATTGCGACTATTGGCCATCGCGCTGGGCAGAAGACGTCATCTTTCAAGTGAACATGAAGCAAAACTCGTTGCTGAACTCAGAGAACTGCCTGCAAAAGTTGAAGAAGCCATCAAGCTGGAACCAATCATAAAAGAGATTGCAGAGCAATTTGCTGATAAACACCACGCATTATTTCTTGGCAGAGGCACACACTATCCCATCGCATTGGAAGGGGCACTAAAACTAAAAGAAATATCCTATATTCATGCTGAGGCGTATCCCGCTGGGGAACTGAAGCATGGACCGCTTGCCTTGATCGACAGCGAAATGCCCGTCATTTCTGTGGCGCCCAACGACCGCCTGCTTGACAAATTAAAAGCTAACATAGAAGAGGTCCGGGCACGAGGAGGTAAACTCATTGTCTTTGCGGATGTCGAAACAGAAATGTCCGACCAACAGAATTTGCAAGTCATTAACGTGGCTTCTGTGGACAGCTCCATTGCCCCCATTATTTTCACTATCCCTTTGCAGCTCCTGTCCTATCATGTCGCGCTGATTAAAGGTACGGATGTCGACAAGCCTCGCAATCTCGCGAAATCTGTCACCGTTGAATAGGCTTTTCGCAGCTTCTCCGCTGAAATAATATTCACCGATATGCAACTGAAACGCCAGGACGTTATTGATGCCTGTGGTGACCAGGCTTTTTCCAGAGGACTGGATTACTTTGCGAAAAGTCGCGTACTTTTTTTGGAAGCTGAAGGGATCAGTGATGAGTCCGAACTGAAGCTCAAGGCAAAAACTAAAGGGGGGGCTCATCGTATTTATGAGCAAAATATCGTCTTGCGGGCTGATTACGGATTCATCGATGTGGATGGTTATTGCAGTTGCCCCATGCACTATAACTGTAAACACATTGCGGCAGTTTGCCTGTGCTACGAGAAGAATCAACACCAACTGTCCTCTGTTCACCGAAAACAGAATCTACATGAGAATAAGGGCCAACTAAGTCCTGAAATCACGCATTGGTTGAATTCCCTTCATTTAACTACCCATGAGACCTCTGGAACTTCTGAAACAGGCAGTACAGAATTCCCCGTCTATATGCAAACCCAGTGGAAAAATGAGGCTAAGGCCGTTCACGTTGACATTCGATTAACCCACTCTCGCAAGAGCGGCAATGGATTGGTCAAGGGTAGATTAACATCTCCCGATCAGCTTTGTTCCGCTTATCATCACCAGAGTTGTCGTATTCAGCAAATAGATCGCGACATCGGTCGCTGTCTAAAAACGCTTCATCCCAATCTTTACAGCTACAACGCCGAGTCAGTATTGGAAGGAAGGTCCGGTGCAATTGCGCTAAACCTAATGTTAGAAACCGAACGTTGTTTTTTAACCGATCTCCAACATCCTCCTTTAGCCAAAGGACCAGACCTATCCATAGAATTCCGTTGGATACCCGCGGAAAGTGGAGAGCTTTGCCTTAGAACTCTGGATACGGAAGATTTAATTTTACTTCCTACCATTCCAGCCATGTATATTGATAGCCAATCGGGGAAAGTGGGTATGATGGAGTCCAGTGAGTGGCATCAACAACAAATACCAATGCTATTGCAAGCGCCGACCATTCCTGCGGAGTTCGCCCCTCTGTTAAATACTACCTTACTGGAATCATTTCCCGACCTCCCTCTTCCTCCACCTGTCGCAATGAAGGTTAAGGAGAACTCGGGAGAGAAAATAACTCCCCGACTGACATTAGGTTCTGTAGAGATCTCAAATAAGCGTATGCACTGTCTTTTCCTGGATTTTGATTATGATGGAGATCGAGTGTTACCCTATCCCGTAGAGACACTGACTCGACTATCTACAAAAAACCAAAGAATACATGTTAAGCGGAGTAAGGAAAGGGAAACCCAATCAATACAGCGCCTCATCGACATGGGATTCACGCTCCAGCCGCCCATTCCCAGTAAAAGACAACCTCATACCCTACTTCCAATTGGCAATACCCCAACCCAGGAGGACATCCATACCTAGTCTAGTTTTCTGGAAAAAGAAGTGGACATACTTGAATCTGACGGCTGGCAGATCAATTATTCTGATAATTTCAGATTACAGTTTGATGATGGTGATTGGGAGATTCCGATTCATGAAGAAGATAGTGAAGAAGGAAATGGAAATGATTGGTTTAGTCTTCGTTTCGACTTAACCGTCAACGATGAGAGACTACCTCTGGGACCCCTACTGGCGCCTATTCTTTCGTCAGATATTCACAAACTTCCAGAAATATTAACCCTGCCTCTTGGCGATCACCGCTACGTTCGCCTTCCCAAGTCACGCATTTTACCGTTTGTAGATACGCTTAATGAGCTGTTTAATAGAACTCCTAAAAATGCACTGGATCAACCACTCACTCTTTCCAGATATGACGCGCTTGCAATTAACCGGTTAGGAGGCAGGGTCCGCGGTGGTGAATATTTGCGAGGGCTGGCAGAAAAACTAGAAAATTTCTCTGGAATAAAAACAATTCCATTACCTGATAAGTTCAATGCCAACCTAAGACCATATCAACACATAGCACTAAACTGGCTACAATTTCTTAGGCAATAACGTTTTAATGGAATACTTGCAGATGATATGGGGCTTGGAAAAACCATTCAGACCCTGGCGCATCTGCTGGTTGAAAAACAGGAAGGCCGTTTCACGGCTCCCGCTTTAGTCATTGCTCCTACGAGTCTGATGGGAAATTGGCGTAGAGAAATAGAACGTTTCACTCCAGCTCTTAGTGTCATGGTGTTACATGGCAACGATAGACATCAAAAATTCAGACATATCAAAGCTTACGATATCATCCTCTCTACCTATCCCTTGTTGAGTAGAGATGCGGAAAGGTTAATGCAGGTTCACTACCACAGCATCATTCTGGACGAAGCTCAGATGATAAAAAACCCCAACACAAAAATGTCAAAGCTGGTTAGACAGCTATCAGCGGATCACCGCCTTTGCCTGAGCGGCACCCCTCTTGAAAACCACCTCGGGGAACTTTGGTCGTTGTTTGACTTTCTTATGCCAGGTTTTCTCGGGACACAAGATCAGTTTTCCCGTTTCTATAGAACACCCATCGAAAAACACGGCGACATGGATAGAAGGAAAAGTTTATCTGAGCGTGTTCGACCTTTTCTGCTAAGACGGAGAAAATCTGAGGTGGCGAAAGAATTGCCACCAAAAACAGAGATGTTGCTCAATATTGAATTACACACAGAACAGGCAGAGATTTATGAGAGCATTCGGGTTTCCATGGATAAACGGGTTCGCGATGCGATCTCTTCGCAGGGTTTGGCGAAAAGCCATATTACGATACTTGACGCTTTGCTAAAACTTCGCCAGGTCTGTTGTGATCCCCGTTTGGTCCGTCTGCAACGATCAATGACTAATCAGCGCTCCGCCAAACTAGACATGCTGATGAGGATATTGCCGGAACAACTTAAGGAAGGAAGAAGAATACTGATTTTTTCCCAATTCACTTCCATGCTTGAATTAATCGGGCAGGCACTCATAGAAGAGGGAATGTCCTATACAAAACTTACCGGACAGACTCGAAAACGGGACGAAGCTATTCAAAAATTTCAGGAAGGCCAGGTCGATCTTTTTCTTATCAGCCTAAAGACGGGTGGAACAGGATTAAACCTAACCGAAGCTGACACAGTCATTATTTATGATCCCTGGTGGAATCCTGCTGTAGAAAATCAGGCAATTGACCGTGCTCACAGAATCGGACAGGATAAACCGGTGTTCATCTATAAGCTGGTAGTAGAAAATAGTGTCGAGGAGAAAATGATTGCCATGCAGAAAAAAAAGCAGCGACTTGCCGAAGGAGTGTACTCAGGCAGTCTATCTAGCTCCACATTATTTACCACGGAATCAATCCAGGATCTCTTCGCTCCTTTGTCTGACAAACTCCTGGCAGATTGATGGGAAGGACATTGGAAAGCACATTGAAAAGGGCATTGAAAAGGACATGGGGTATTAGAAAAATATTATGATGCATTATTTGAAGATCTTATTCATTGTGGCACTGATACCGTTTATTGCCGGGTGCAGCACAACAATATCTTCCGAAGATGACCTACCCCACCGTATTACCGGCATTTTAGTCGTTAAAGCTCCTGAAACCTGTCCATTTACAGAGGGCTGTGGACCAAAATATAGTCTTCTGAACGAAAACCTTGACGAACGAATAGCACTTCGAGGAGTGAAACTGGAAAGTCTGTTTACAGCACAAGATCACGGTATGATTTTCACTGTCACTGGAAAGCACGTTGAATTAGCTACCAGTCTGGTTTCAATTAGCGGTTATGAAAACGTTCAATCAACTTTAAATGTCTCGGGGATTCAACGAAGAACTCATTTTAGCTATCTCGGCTTCCTCACCACCAATGCCGCCTCCTATACGAAAACTACATTCGGGTGTGAGATAAAATGGGATAAGTCCTATTCCTGGAAAGAGACAAATGGCAAGATCACGGTTTCCGTGGTGATGGAGGATACAATGTCTACCAAACCACGTCCTTATCTCAAACTGACCTATGATGGAGAATCAGGTACTTTATTGGAAGTGGACTCCTCTTCTGTTCCGCTTTCAGTTTGTGGAGGTGAACAGTCGTGACCGTGTACGAAGCAATTTACAAAATTGTCAAACGAATCCCCCATGGCAACGTCACCAGTTATGGTCGAATCGCACGCATAGTCAAATGCAACCCAAGGCAAGTGGGATACGCCATGGCTGCCATTCCTAATGGATTGGATATCCCCTGGCACCGGGTGGTAAACAGTCGAGGAGAAATAAGCCTCAGAAAAGAAGGATACGCGGACCATTTTCAACGCCAGAAACTAACTGAAGAGGGCGTAGTTTTTGATCAAAGAGGACGGATTAATTTTGACCGATTTGGATGGATAGAGGTGGAATTGCCCTTTCTGCCGGAGGACTGGCTTGACGACTGACGAAAAACTACTCATCACTGTGGGAGAACCTTCCGGAATAGGTCCGGATATCGTACTCAAGCTTTTTTACTCCAGCACAAAACTATCCAGCAACACCGTTGCTATTGGTGATATCGACCTACTCAGACAACGAGGGGATCAACTTGGCATAGCCCTGGATATCGTTGAATATGATGGTGCAGCATCAAAGCCCGGGACGTTACCGGTTATTCACCTCCCCCTTACGACATCCTGTTCCCCAGGTATTTTGAATCAGGCGAATAGTTCATCAGTTATCGGAAGTATTAATTTAGCAGTTGATCTTTGCTTATCCAGGGAGTTCCAGGCCATGGTGACCGCTCCGGTCCATAAAGCGATCATTAATGCTTCAGGCATCCCCTTCACCGGGCACACCGAATGGATCTCGGATCGATGTGGAGCTGAATTGCCCGTAATGATGCTAGCCAGTAACAATATGAAGGTTTGCCTTGCAACAACCCATCTACCATTAAAAGAGGTCTCAAATGCCATCACTAAAGAGCGCCTGGCATCCATTATCAATATTATGCACCGAGACATTGCTTCACTCTACGGAATCCCGTCTCCCACTATTGGTGTCTGCGGTCTAAACCCCCATGCTGGTGAGGGAGGACATCTGGGTAGTGAGGAAATCGATACTATTGAACCCATAGTCGAGGAATTGCGTGAACGTGGTATTAATCTTATTGGCCCCTTACCTGCTGACACCGCCTTTACAAATAAATACCTTAAATCAATGGATGCCATCCTGGCGATGTATCATGATCAGGGGCTGCCAGTGATAAAGCACAGCGATTTTGGTGATGTTGTCAATGTCACCCTGGGTATCCCCATCATTCGCACTTCCGTGGACCATGGCACTGCCCTCGATATTGCTGGCACCGGCACCGCCAGCTCAACCAGCCTGGCATCCGCGGTCCACCTAGCCAGAAAATTTGCGATCAACCAAAACCGGGATCAAACTTGAAAACCCAACACATTCCACGGAAGCGCTTCGGGCAACATTTTCTGGTCGATCAAAATATTCTGAACAAAATAGTAAACGTATTTACTCCTAAAGAGGGGCAGTACATTGTAGAAATCGGACCTGGAACTGGTGCGCTCACTGAAAAACTCCTTGATAAAATCACAACTTTAACTGCTGTGGAGTTGGACAAAGACCTTATTGACCATCTCCAAGCCAAATTTGGTCAGAATGAAACAAGAAGCTTTGAAGTCATAGAATCAGACATTCTCAAATTCGACTTTTCGTCTTTGTTTAAAACGAGAGTCCAAAACCAGAAACTTCGAATCATTGGGAATCTGCCATATAATATTTCAACGCCTCTCATTTTTTATTTGCTGGAACACATAGACATCATTGAGGACATGGTATTTATGTTACAAAAAGAAGTGGCAATGAGGCTGAGCGCCGTACCAGGGAATAAACACTATGGCAGGCTGACAATAATGTCTGGTATAGACTTTCATTGTGAACCTCTATTTGAGGTCCCTCCAACCGCCTTTAATCCACCACCCAAGGTGGATTCAACCGTAATCAGAATGTGGCCACGGGATGACCATTTTCAGATCAACTGCCGGGAATCACTGTCAAAAATTGTTACCGCGGCTTTTTCTCAAAGAAGAAAAACAATCAAAAATAGTTTGAAGCACCTGGTAACGGACAAACAATTTAAAATGGCCAGTATAGACACTAGCCAACGTGCTGAGAATTTGCGAGTGGAAGACTTTATCGCTTTATCAAATATCTCCTCCATCACGAATTAGCGCCAAATCCAAACTAGCGATGAAAGTGAAAGGTTTGAGTATTATTAAATCTAATGGAGAATGTTCAGGCTAACGTGCCTGGGGGATCGATTCCATCATCTGTTTGATCACTTCTTCAGCTTCCACGTTAACATCTCTAGGTTTTTTACCAGACGTCTCGATGGGTGTTCCTATTATCACATCGATGATACCTGGATATTTAATGAAATCGTCCTTTGGCCAACACAGTCCGGCGTTGTGGGCCACTGGGACTACCTGAGCTCCAGACCTGGTTGCCATCATCGCGCCACCAACCTGGAATTGCCCCATTTTTCCAGGAGGCATTCTGGTTCCTTCTGGATAAACCACTAACCATCTACCTTCATTTAATCGCTGCTTGCTATTCTTGATCAGGAGATTTAGTGCACTACGCTTGTCTGCCCGATTAATGGAAATGGGTCGATTGGCAGCTAATCCCCAACCAAAAAATGGAATCCAAAGTAATTGCTTCTTCAGAATAAAAGACAACGGCGGAAAGATCATCTGAAAGCACAAGGTCTCGATGGTGGACTGGTGATTTGAGATGATAACAGCAGGTTCATTCGGGATGTTTTCCCTCCCTTTGACACGGTAAGAGACCCCGCAAACCCAAGATAAAGCCCATAAATTAAACCTCGCCCACAATCCAATTACCTTCGCTCGAGGTAAAGAAGGTAAAAGCAGACTTGGCAAAGCTAAAAGGCTCACCACTACCGCACTTAAACACTGACAAATAAAAAATAAAGTCGACCGTACAAATAACATTTTTCAATAAACCGCTTCTTCATTGAGCAAATAGTCCACGAAACACGCCAGGTCAGGAAATATTGGAACATCTCCCAACTTACTGGACACGTTGATGGTGGTTCCATCCGGAGCCACCATGGGAATAGCCTCAACATTGCCACTTTTAATATTTTCCATACTTGTTTTTCCCTTCCCTGTTTCGACTAAAACAGGCGCTGCCCCACAAAGCAATGCAGCTTGTAAGTCCCGAATCGAATCACCAACAGCGTAAACACCATCAAGATCACATCGCAGTCGTTCAGCCAATTCCAGGAATAGACCCGGCTTGGGTTTACGACACTCGCAATTTACTTCGTCTGAGTGTGGGCAGAAAAAAACCGCATTCAACTCACCACCAAACACATGTATTTCATCAATCATTTTTTGATGAATTTTGTTCAAAGTATTCAGTGAATAAAGCCCCCTGGAAATACCCGATTGATTAGTAATCACGACTACCCGGTAGTCAGCTCTACATAGTCGGGCAATAGCTTCAAGGGAGCCCGGAATCGCATGCCACTCGTCCGGTTTTTTTATATAGAGATCTGAATCCTGATTGATCACCCCATCGCGGTCCAGAATAATGAGCTTACTATTCAACACCCCCTCCGTTACCAGTGCTTCCACCCATACATCGAGAAAAATCAATTCCCCTTAAAATAAGGTAGTTCATGCTGAATTTATTGATTAGCCTCATCACTTCCTTCGAAATTTGAAACACGTATTCTGCCATCAATCATACGGCTATTTCGTTTTGATATTTTTTCCATTTTTCCCCAGAATGCCTGATTCAAATCAAAGTCTTTTGATATTGCATTACCCAAAAGAAGAATCATAAGATCTGCACATTCTTCAGCTAGCATTTCTGTGGGTTTTCCTTTGGTAACACAAGCAGAAATCTCTCCCAGTTCTTCGGCCATCAAGGCCACCCTGTATGCCATGTCCTCACCACCAGTTTGGCTAAACTGATGTTTTTCGTGAAATACCCTGACTTCATCCAACATTTCAGAAAACGAATCCTGTTTACTCATGACGGATTACCGAGATGTCTGCCGCACCGAGAAAAAGTGTCCTCAAACCCGCCAGTATGGTAAGTCTGTTATGGCGGGTTTTTTCATCTGGGTCCATTACCATAACTCCGTCAAAAAAGTTATCCACCGGCTCTCGCAATGCTGCTAATACTTCAAACGCCTTATCGTATTTGTTGTCATTGAAATAACGAGTTACCTGACTGTCGATTCTGACCAGCTCATCAAAAAGTTGTCTTTCAGGGCCTTCCCTCAACAGCGAAGTGTCGACGCTCTTCACCGCGGATATAACTTCAATGTTGCTGCCCGATTTGCTCAGGATATTGGCTATTCGCTTATTCGCCGCTGCCAATGCCTTAGCAGCGGATTTTCTCTTCCGGAAAAATTTACTGAGAGCTCTCAAACGGAGATCGAAATCTAGCGGTGTTGATGGTCGGCAAGCAAAAACAGCCGCCACTTCATCACTACTAAAACCTCGGGTGTGGTAGTAAGACTTTAAGCGATCAAACATAAAATCCAACACCTGACGACATATTGCTTCGGGTTGTTCAAAAGGACTCGGTTGGGTTTGACCATAATTTTTAAGCCCGGTTTCGAGTAGGTGCAGAATATTCAGATCCAGCTTGTTCTCTATCATTATTCTTAATACTCCCAAAGCAGCACGCCTTAAACCATAAGGGTCTTTATCACCGGTCGGTATCTCTCCTGATGCAAAGATACCTAAAAGTGTGTCGATACGATCCGCCAGAGCCAGACTTTGGGATACCTTACCCTTGGGGAGATTATCACCGGCGAAACGCGGTAAATAGTGATCGTCGATGGCTTGGGCAACCAACTTTTTTTCTCCCTGATTCGTCGCATAATACCGCCCGACCACCCCTTGTAAATCGGGAAACTCGCCAACCATGTCAGTAACGAGATCTGTTTTGCACAGAAGTGCAGCCCGGGCAACCAGCTTCTGATTACTTTGCACATCATCCGAAAGAGACTGCACGATAACATCAGCCAACAACCCGATTCGTTTTGCCTTGTCATAAATTGATCCCAATTTACGGTGAAAAAGAACTCTTTTTAACGATTCCGTACGGTCTGACAACGGGGTATTTTGATCGCTGCTCCAAAAGAACTCTGCATCAGATAACCGAGCTCTCAATACACGCTCATTACCCTGACAAACGCGTTTGGGTGATTTGCTCTTGATATTACTAACGGTGATGAACAAGGGCAAAAGGGCTCCGTTATCATCCACGAGATGAAAATATTTCTGGTGGTCACTCATTGAAGAGATCAGCACCTCTGGGGGAATTTTAAGAAACCGGGAATCAAACTCTCCAATGATTGCTTGAGGCCATTCCACCAGACCTGTTACCAGGTCTAACAACTCAGGGTCAATAACTGCTGTTGCGTTGGCTTTATGAGCAAGCCTAAGAATCTGTTTTTCAATCGTTGCCTTACGGACCTGGTAATCAGCCATCACGAATCCGGTGGTTTTGAGCGATTTCAAATAGCTGTCCGCCGATGGTAGCGTAATTGCACTGTTGGCATGAAACCGATGCCCCCATGTTACTCTGGACGCCCGCAACCCCAAGACTTCACAAGCCAGAATATCGCTACCATACAAACCGAGTAACCAGTGTACGGGCCTGACAAATTCGATATCACTATCTCCCCATCTCATTCTTTTGGGAATCGGCAACTGTTTGATGCTTTCCGCTAAACACTGATTAACCACTTCGCTTAAATTGCGACCTGGCACCTGTTTCTGGAAAACCAGCCATGCACCTTTTTCTGCTTCCCGGACTTCCAGTTCGGAGACATCTACCCCACAGGATCGTGCAAACCCAAGTGCCGCCTTCGTTGGATTCCCCTCACTGTCATATGCTGCCTGTAAAGCAGGTCCCTTACGTTCTTCAACGCCGTCGGATTGTCTGGGGGCAACGGATTTAACCCAAATGGCTAATCTTCTTGGCGTGGCATAAAACTGAAATGAGGAAGTATTAGCGAGAAGGCCCGCATTCTCCAATCCTTGAAAAATCCGACTGGAGAATGCATCTCCCAGTCTCTGAAGTACTTTGGGGGGTAATTCTTCAGTACCAAGCTCAAGTAAAAGATTACGTCTCCTCATCGATGGTTTTCTGGCAGTTTTTTTAATTGACTCTGAATCTTGCCTGGTTGACCTAGACACGTCGAACACCTCCTTTTGGAAATCGTTTAGCCATTTGTTTTCCCCGAGGAAAGCTGAGTTTTTCCCGATTTTCATAATAAGCCTGGGCAACTCCTTTAGCCAGGGTTCGAACTCTACCGATATACCTGGCCCGTTCCGTTACTCCGATGGCATGTCTCGCATCAAGCAGGTTAAATGAATGAGAAGCAGTTAAAACTTGCTCATAGGCAGGCAACGGTAAGGCGTTTTCCAATAGCTTTAGGCACATTTTTTCAGCTTCATCGAATTGAGTAAAAAGGAAATCCACATTCGCATATTGGAAGTTATAAGTTGATTGTTCCACTTCATTTTGATGATAAATATCACGATAAGTATAAGTTCCAGTAGCTGATTCACTCCAAATAATGTCGAAAATGCTATCAACCCCCTGCAGGTACATCGCTATTCGTTCCAATCCATAGGTAATTTCCCCCGTCACGGGCCTGCAGTCCAAACCACCTACCTGTTGAAAATAAGTAAACTGGGAAACTTCCATACCATTCAACCAGATCTCCCAGCCCAAACCCCAGGCACCCAATGTTGGTGACTCCCAGTCATCTTCAACGAACCGTATATCGTCCTTTAACATATCCAAACCCAGATTTTCTAATGAGCCAAGATAAAGTTCCTGAAAGTTTTCTGGAGATGGCTTAAGAACAATCTGGAACTGGAAATAATGCTGCAAGCGGTTGGGGTTCTCTCCGTATCGTCCATCCGTAGGCCTTCTTGATGGTTGTACATAGGCTGCCCTTAAAGGTTCTGGCCCCACTGCTGCTAAAAATGTTGAGGAATGGAAGGTACCAGCACCCACCTCCATATCATAGGGCTGCATAATGACACACCCCTGGTCAGCCCAGTACGACTGCAAAGTAAAAATTAATTGCTGGAACGTTAACATGTTGTTTAATTTGTATTGTTAGTTCTATTCGTTTTGTTTCTTAACTCTCTAGCCCCCAAAAGGGAACACATTAGATCCTGATCAGGAAGAACAAATCACATTTTGTCTGGATAAAGATTTTAAAAACACTTCAGGGTATTATTGTGTTTTCAATATTGGAAGTAACCACGATGAAAACCACATAAAACCGGAAAGCGGACTATCTATTCGCCCGCAATCATCCCGAGAAACTGATCCATACTTTCAAGACGATCGCCCTTCAGAACAACCCGCATGATTTTTCTTCCCCTGGATTCAAGCACTGAAAAATCACCGTCTGCCTGTGCCTTATTGAGTTCTTTGAAAGTATAATCACGGCCTGGAATATCGAGATCGAAGGAGCTGTCATCCACTAGTTGGAGGAAATTACAACGAGTAGGGCCTCCCTTATGTAGCTGACCTGTAGAGTGCAAATATCGTGGCCCGTATCCAAGTGTAACGGGTATACCTGATTGCTCACAGAGTATTTTTCCCAGAAGTTTGATTTTTAGATCCAGCTCCTCTGAAAACGGCAGGTATGCAAGGATTCCTATATAAAAATCATCGGCGGCAGTGCTTATAAAATTTTGATAAAGAGCCCCAATCGTTTTATCCGTTGCATCACCGGGCATATTGAAATCTGCATCGTAAAAAACGTCATGGAATGAATCACGGTAATGTGGTTTTTGTTCGAGTTTCTTTTGTCCTTCTATAAAGAGTCCGGTACTCGCTTTAGCCTCGGAAACATTCGGTTCGTCAAAGGGGTTTATGCCAAGGCAACTCGACGCCACGACAGTCGCGACCTCCCAACGAAAAAACTCCACACC
>JAALKB010000104.1 GCA_011088265.1 Gammaproteobacteria bacterium | reverse complement strand
CCCCCCCCCCCCCCCCGACCCCCCCCCCCCCCCCCCCCCCCCCCCCCCCTCCCCCCTCCCCCCCCCACCGCGCCCCCCGCGTTCTACGCTATAGCCTCCACTCTTTCCCTCCACGACGCCCTTCCGATCTACGTCACAGTCATCCCTTCATCCGGCAGACCATGGAGAGGCAATACCATGTGGGAGCCAGGATTAATGGCATAACAGCCTTCACTGTGGATATCGAAATCCGCTCCGAAACAATCGAACACCCGTTCAAGATAGTCCTGTAATTCTGACTCGCGGTCCCGCTGAATGGCATCATCCCGAAGTTTTCCGGCAACATCTGGACGACAGGAATTAAATTCAAGTAATCGATCCCGGCCACGCTGAAGTGCATCAATAAGTTCGCTGTTGTAAACTGAACTGGTATCAATTAACTCATCAATGGACGAATCTGGGCGATGAAGAGCCTTCAGCAATGGATCCCTCACATGCACAAACACCTGGTACCCCGTGGGGCAGGTTTGTTCGAACGCGGACAACCCTCTGTGATACCAGTTAAACATCACAGACTGGGCGGTATTTTCGAGATAAATAACGTGAATATTGATGGTTTCCGTTTGTCCAATCCGATCCAGTCGGCCGATTCGCTGCTCAAGCAGGTCAGGATTGAGCGGCAGATCAAACAGGATCAGATGATGAGAAAACTGGAAGTTTCTGCCTTCGCTTCCAATCTCAGAGCACACCATAACCTGAGCTCCGGAAATCTGATCCGCAAACCAGGCTGCCGCACGGTCGCGATCCATCAAACTCATATGCTCATGGAATACCGCTGCGTTGATGCCTTCCTTAACTCTTAATACTTCCACCAGATCCATTGCCGTTCCAGCGCTTGCCGTAATCACGAGAATTTTTTTAGGCCGATGTGATTTGACAATCTCAATAAGCTGACCGACCCGAGAATCGATGGATGTCCATTTGTCTCCGTCCTCTGGTGCATAAGCCTGATACAGCAACTCCGGGCATAATAATAGCTGGGCCTCAGAAAGCGTATTATCACCGATCACATCCAATACCATTTGATAGTCTGATGATATCGGTAAAGGATAATCATATACCTTACGATCAGGAAAGCCTTTTACCGCACTTCGGGTATTCCTAAACAGTACTCTCCCAGTGCCATGACGATCCAGCAACATTTGAATCAGCTCCTGACGTGCCGAAGCCTGAGCGCCATTGCTGGCCTGAAGATCATTGATTGCCCTGATGTGCTCCTGGGCCTCATTGTGAGTGTCTCCCATGATGCTCAATAAAACCTGCTCCGTAGTACTATCCAAAGGCGCATCACTTATCAAGGTTTCCACCGCATTAGCAATCATCTGATAATCGGATTCTTCTGCAAGAAATTGCTGATAATCATGAAAACGCTCAGCATCCAATAACCTCAAACGTGCGAAATGGCTGGATTTCCCCAGTTGTTCTGGTGTCGCGGTTAATAACAATACACCGCTAGTTCGCTGGGTTAGCTGTTCAATTAACTGATACTCGAAGCCAGACTCCTCTTCTGACCACTGCAAATGATGAGCTTCGTCTACCACCATTAAATCCCACTTCGCATCCCGGCATGATTTAAAGATATCTGGTCGGGAGGACAGAAATTCCAAACTACACAATACCAATTGCTCACTTAGAAAAGGATTTTCCTTCAAGGGAGAATCAGGGTCTTCTTCGTCACGAAACGTATCAATGCGAGCCTCATCAAAGACCTTAAACATCAGATTGAACCGACGTAGCATCTCGACCAGCCATTGATGAGTCAGACTTTCCGGAACCACGATTAATACCCGTTTAACCCGCTCAGTAACCAGTTGATGATGCAGAATCATTCCTGCTTCAATGGTCTTACCCAAACCAACCTCATCGGCCAATAGCACCCGAGGGGCATATCGATTGGCCACTTCATTGGCAATATAAAGCTGGTGGGGAATGAGACTTACCCGACCATCAACCAGGCCGGACAATTTATCAAACGCAAGTTCAGTAACTTTCAGTCTGGTTTTATAACGTAAATCAAACCATTGATTTCGATCAATCTGCCCGTTAAACAAACGCTCCGTGGGTCGATTCAGCTGAATAAAGTTATTCAGAAAGCTCTCTTCAATTTGCTTGATTTCACCAGAATCAGTGGACCCCTGGTAAATCAGCAGTCCCTTTTTTTCTTCGACATCAACAACTTCCAGTTCTTCGTCTTCAAAGGTTACAATGTGGTCGCCAGGAGCGAACCGAACACGAGTGAGGGGAACAGATTCCTTGGAGTAAACAAAGGTCTCTCCGGTAGCTAAAAAAATCATGGTAACCGTTCGAAAATCCGTTTTCAGAACACTACCCAACCCCATTTCAAGTTGCGCGCTATTGATCCAGCGTTGACCGGGGATAAATTCCTGCATACAAATACACTACCAGTGATTAGGAGGCGATATTGTAGTAAAAACCAGCTACCTGTCCAGTCCAAACTGCAATATATATTGACTGGTGCCACATCCGTGATACCTCCTCAACAAATAGCTGAGTAACAAAGGAGGTATATGTATTATCAGGACCTTTACCAGGACCGTGAGAAACTAATACATTTTTTGAAATCAGGATGTATGATATAGAATTTTAATCAATGAGAACTAATCCACGGGAAACGGAGACTACAAATGAGCGGAGATTCCTCTAATCACGAAGTTGGTATTGCTATCACCGATGCCATAGCTTCCAAAGGCAGAATGGGCCAACAAAATGGTCTGGAAAAACAACATGGCTGGAGCATTAACTATCTGAACGAGCGCACCATCGCGATGGCGGTGATATTTTGTCTCGTTTTGGTGGGGACCATTTGGATCTCCCCTGTCCCCCTGCTTATCAAGTATGGCGTATTAGGGCTAGTTTTGGTTGTTCTGATAGCAGGTGGCGTCGCATGGTCTAAAAGAAAAGCCGCATTAATAAAACTACGGGAACAACATGTGGCTAACTTCAAAAAGGCAACAAATTAAATCGGCAAAAGAGTCGTTATCTTTCTAAACAGCTGCATCTAAACCAATCACACTGATTTGTCGTCCATATCCCTGTTCTCGCTGATGGCAACTTCGGCGATAACTGAAAAACCCATTATGGTCCACATAGGTGTCCATATCGATAACATCGACCTGTTCTACGCCAGCGCTAATGACTCTCTGACGAATATAACCTGGTAAGTTAAAGTAGATAGAACCATCATTTTCGTCGTTACGAAAAAAAGATTCGACCGGAATGGGACTATCGCTGATTAATCTTTCTTTGAACTCTGCCCCAACCTCATAAGACGACCATTGTATTGACGGTCCGATGGAACAAATAATACGTTTTCGATTGGCCCCCATTCCACACATTCTGTCTATCACACAATCCGTCACACCTTTCAGCGCTCCCTGCCACCCCGCATGAGCTGAACCCACAATCCTGGCCACTCCATCGGCGAATAGCACAGGAGCGCAATCCGCTCCCAACGCCCCCAACCCCACCCCTCGCATTCGAGTCACCAGTCCATCGGCCTCGACCACTTCATGGGAATCACTGTTTTCATCAATCACCACCACATGACGACTGTGTACCTGTTTCAGCGTAAATAGAGAATTAAATCCCAACGCCTCCCTTACCCGTTGTCTATTAGTGTTTACATCCTGCAAATTATCACCGGATGACAAACCGCAGTTCAAAGAAGTGAATATTCCCTCCGAGACACCACCGTGCCGGGTAAAAAACCATGTCGAAGATGCTCGACTTCTCCCAACTCGGCGCTGGTGATATATGGGGGTAAATTCATCGTTGGAACATAGCAATAAATCCCATGTTTATCTATATCAACTATAGCGAGATCAGATCAGACTGGATATAATCGCCGCCTCGGGAACTAGCAAAATTCCGAATAGACTTCCGAATAGTCTATGGATCCCAGCATTCTTTAATCCGCTTTCAAAAAAGCGCTTCCAACGCCCTTTTTTGAAGAATGTGAATACTGCGCAAAGCAGATTGTGATTGTATAATCACCCAGGAACACCAAACGGGACAGCCATGTCCTTGTAAAACATAACACCGGAGAGCTGGCAGAGTGGTCGAATGCGGCGGTCTTGAAAACCGTTGACTGTAACAGGTCCGGGGGTTCGAATCCCTCGCTCTCCGCCATCCTTGGCTTCTAACTATTTGAAATCATTGCGGTTTTAAAAAATAGCAAAATCTCTACCCACCATTCTACCCACCACCACGCATTTGCTGGAAACTTCTAGTAGGCGCTAAGTATTTAAAGGATGGCAAGGGGAGGTGTTATTGCTGATTATCCTCTCGCAATAAAACAAAAGGCTCCCGAAGGAGCCTTGAACGCAGTACGGGCCGCTTGTTATCGCCCTGCCCGACTGACCGTAATTAGTAAACCCAATTTACGGTTTTCAATGCTGGATGCTAAGCAGAGCCAGAAACACAGTTATCATCCCATGATGTAGCGCACCGTGTCAAATCCAGCAGGTTTGATTGCCTACAGATATGCTGGCAGTTTAGACAAATTCAACCCTTTCAGTACGCAAGAATAAACCTGTTTCATCTGCTCTCTTCCCAGCCTTTGTTTAAAGTATTCCCGTCTTCCACCTTGAGTGCGCCCCAGTAAAATAGGTTGCAGCCTGTAATGGCCCAAAGTGTATACCATATCTCCTTTTAGCCAAACCGACTTGATACTGTGAAACTTCCCCCTATCCGGCAAACTCTGAGGTGGAATCTGGTAGTGATAATCTTCAATCGGGCTGGGTTCCGTCGTGCTTAGTGGAACAACCGTACATAAGTCACCACGGTTTACTAGCACAACGACAGGCCTTCTTTTTATCATTTCTGGCTTTTTAAATCCGTTAAAGTCACATAGTAGGATATGCCCCGGTTTGGGATAATATGCTAGAGCCACTTTCTATTTTCTTGAAGTTTTCTACTCATCCCGTCTAAATTCTTTTAAGAACATACATGCCTTGGAGAATATCATATAAGCACGCCATCCCAAGCACCTTCATCGCCTCTCCTCTACGAAGTTGTCACTCAACACCCAATAATCGTCCTGCACCATTTCATTTTTCCGAGGCTATCATCTACCATCCAGGCAAGGTGAGCGACAACTGAATCGTTTAGGCTTCGAACATGGTTCTCACAGATTAACGAAGCCATCACCGCTTGGGCTTGTTCGTTCAGCTTGGCCAACTCGTCGCACATATCTGAATCGTGAGATAAACTAGAAAAATAAATCCCTATGATAGGATTTGTTCCGCATATCCCTCATAGTCGTTTTGCAATTGAAGCATTTCACTCATGAGCACTCACCTTTTGAGCTTCCAGCTCTTCGCGTTCACAATCAGCATCATTGCCCCATCCTTGCGTTAAATAACTCCCCACTTTCGCTAAACCTTGAATCGACTCAGTGTCATTTAGATGGCTAATTGCCCGGAAAACACCGTCTAGTAGTTCCTGTTGACTCATTTGAAGGTACGCCGAGTTTAATCTATCTTGGTTTTCCACCCCTATACCTCCGCCGTGAGCGCTTACCCGCTGATGAATCGAATTTGAATGCGTCATGTCTTTATCTCGTTTTGTTAATTTAAACAACATTTCATATCAAGCTTGTGATTCTTTAAAATCACAAAATTAATTGTGCCTCTTTTTAAAACTAAATCAACATTTATTTGTAGGTCTATTTAAACAATGATAAAATTAGAAAATGAATGAATCAACAAACAAAAAAAGAGGGCGGCCTGTGGGATATCGAGCAAAAAACCCATCGGATAAGGTATTACCAAAGGTGCGTGTTACCGATACCCAACTAAATTCCTATAAAGATGCTTCTATGCGATCAGAAAAGACTTTGAGTGCTTGGGTAAGAGATACACTGGACAGAGGAGCAAAGAAAAAATAGAGCGTAATTGCTCCTGATCCAGAAGCCAGAAACTACCCTAGCGTCGAGCGGCTTGAGGAGGATTGTTGTGTGTGCTTTGACCAAACAGCAAATTGAGTCAGGCGAAATAACGTAGAAGGAGGGATTCACCGAAAGAATTTCGCAAGTAGAGCCGTTTCGCGCTAACTACTACCCGTACTTTATGGGTGAGTGATTACGGACCCTAACTGCCTACATCGACCGCCCAGTCGATAGGTAAACCAAATGCAAATAATCGGCCCAATACCGTTCTCCTGTGGAGGATTCAGTAAAAAGCGGAAATTGCTCGAATACTGCGGTCGCAAGCCCTCGTACTAGGCGAAACTCTCTAGGGTCCCATTCATACTAAGCGGCGCGACTTAGAACACCAACCCCGTTTACTGATTCCCGCACGTGAAAACAAAATGACTCAATATCTAGCCAAGCGGTCATGCTGGTATCTATGGCTGATTGGGGCAGGCGGCACTGTCAAACTAACTTAATAAATCTGCAGCCCTGGTAGTAAAATACCGGGATGGTCAATAAGAAACCGTTCAAATATTTCAATACTTCTCCCGATATCATCCGTCTTGCCGTGATGTATTACGTGCGATATCCATTAAGTTTTCGACAAGTGGAAGATATCCTGCATGAAAGAGGCATCGATATCTGTCATGAGACTATACGCCACTGGGTCAGTCGATTTGGCGGGCTCTTCGCTCATCAAATTCGTCACAACAGGACAGGATTTCAATCCAATTGGCAATGGCATCTGGACGAAGTATTCGTAAAAATCAATGGAGAGTTCTACTATTTATGGAGAGCAGCAGACCATGAAGGTGAAGTACTTGAAAGCTATGTGACTAAACGCAGAGATAAACGGGCAACATTGTGTTTCTTACGTAAAACTGTGAGAAAACATGGCTCTCCGACCAAGATTGTCACTGATAAATTACGTTCTTACGGTGCGGCACTGAAACAACTGGGTGCATCAACATTACAGATTACCACCCGATATCTGAACAATCGATGCGAGAACTCCCATCTGCCCTTCAGGCGAAAAGAACGGGCCATGTTGAGATTTCGGAAACTGACAACGTTACAGACATTCAGCAGTATTCAATCTCAGATTTATAACCACTTCAACCATCAACGACATCTTCAAAAACGAGCCACATACAAACAACTGAGAAATAATTCACTGATCCAGTGGAGGGAGTTATGTGCTGTATGACCTATCCCCTACTCTGACTTTCTGAGACCAGTTCGAGTTAGTCTGACAGCACCGTAGAAGCTATTGTGCAACTTTGGGTTTGTCGCTCTGATTCAGGTTGAGCCGCGATTACCGACATACCCTCAGTGTCATCCAGATATATAGAGTTCTTCTCTCCAACAAAAGGATAGGTATACTATCCTGGGATATCTCGATGACTCTCTCAGATAATCAATCTTGTGGTTTATCAACCGCTTTTTGGGAAAATATTTTACCTGTCTCAGTAATCCCAAATGAGCCCAGGGTAAGATAAACGAATGAATCATAAATATACTCGTGCACAACTAGATCCTTACCAAAATATCCGGTAAAGATATCCACAGCAGAAAACAAAACCATCACGGTAAATGCCGAAACGCCGACAATATTTTTTTCGTTATAATCGTTGTCTTTTTTAAAGATGTCAGTGAATTTCATAAGTTTAGCCAATTTTTCGATGGATGAGGTTTTAGGCATTAATGCCCGAACACAATGCCAGACCAATTTGCCAGATCAATTTGCCAGGTTAATTAAAGAATTGAAGACCAGGCTATATCTATCTGCTTGATACAATTATAGAACAGCAAAATGAAAAAGATATTTCTACTCCCTCGCGGCCTAAATGGTAGCCTAAATATTGGCCTCAAAGCTACCATTACAGTAATACTGTTTAACGTATGCGCGACGAACGCCTTTGCGTCCGAATTATTAAACCGCGATATCGATATCAATGTATTTAAGGAAGATATCGCCATTCCCATGACCGCATCTGCAACCCAATCTTCGATGGATGACGAGAAACTCCGAATTAAGGGGGAAGCCAATATTAGTAATGTGTTACCGGTAATGACCCGTCAGGTTAAAGCACTGATTCTTGAACTAAACAATGATTGCAAGTTTCAAGTGACTAGCTCGGATCCAGAGATCGAGGTTGTTGATAACGCCATCCATATTCGCGTCACCAGCTCGGCAGAAATTTGGGTATGCACCAGTTTCGTAAAGAAAAAGCTGATACAGGAAACCGGCACCATTATTGCTGCCATCTCCCCGGAAGTGCAAAATGGTGCTTTGTTCCTTAACCTGGCTAACTTCGAAGTACATGACTTAAGCAAAATTTCCAGTACGCTGGGTATTGAAGGCCAACTCAAAAAGAAATTTAGGGAACTGCTCAATGACTTCAATCACGACCGTGAACTGAGCCAACTTCCCCCGGTATTACAGGAACATGGCTTTACCTATTCAACTGCACTACTGGAAAACACCTATCGGGACAGGCAGACGTTAGTCATGGAAATTGAAGGCCCCAACGATGCATTAACCCTATTGAAAATTATCTCCGCGCTTATCACTGACTAGAGAAACCCATTAGTTGCTCCTCAGCTCTTTCACCCAGTTTCATTTTCCTCCAGAACCTCGTTCCCATGCTACACATGGGAACGCATACTCACATACGAAACCGCAAGCTATTTTCCATTAACATAACGATTGCGTATTACGAAAAGGCACCCTACCCCGCTATCGGTTCAATGAGCCCCGCTCAGTCGACCGTGCTTAATGTCGTAGTCGACGGCGATGCCGCACTCTGGATCATCATCGTTGTCCACGATCAACTGACCAGCGGTAATTAGCAACTTATGGCAATCCCGGGTTAAATGTCGGAGTTGTAGTCTCTTGCCTGCCTCAGCGTATTTAGCGGCAACAGAGTCGATAGCCTGCAATGCCGATTGATCCACTACCCGAGAGGCCATGAAATCCAGGATAACCAGGTCGGGATCATTTTTCGGGTCGAACAATTCCTGAAATTGAGTCGCGGAGCCAAAAAATAGCGGGCCCTGTATTTCATATACCCATGCACCGATTTCGGTTACCGAGGAACGGGATATCACCTGAATTCTCGATGCTGCATTCCATGCATACACTAGCGCCGAAATAATGACGCCTACTACGACAGCCGTGGCCAGATCTTCATACACCGTGACCGCAGTCACCAGAATAATCACGAATGCATCTGCTCGGGGAATAATACGCAGCACGCGCAAACTTTGCCAGGCGAATGTACCAATCACTACCATGAACATGACTCCTACCAATGCAGCGAGGGGAATTAGTTCAATAACCGGGCTGGCAAACAGAATAAAACTCAACAGAAACAGTGCCGCAGAAATACCCGACAGACGGGTTCTCCCACCGGATTTTACGTTAATCATCGACTGTCCGATCATTGCACAACCACCCATACCACCGAAGAATCCGGTTACCGTGTTAGCCGCACCCTGGGCAACACATTCCCGGGATGCACCACCCCGGTTACCGGTGATTTCACCCACCAGGTTCAACGTTAGCAAACTCTCAATTAGTCCAATCAGCGCGAGGATCACCGCATAGGGAAGGATGATGGTCAGAGTTTCCCAGGACAACGGCACCATGGGTAATGCGAACACCGGAAGCCCGCCTTCTACCGACGCGAGATCGCCCACTCTCGGCACTGGTAAATTAAAGAAAATAACCAGGCCGGCAACAACTCCAATGGCGCCTAAAGGAGCAGGAATCAGCCTGGTTATCCTGGGGATTATTGCAATCAGTGCCATTGTTGCAGCTACTAAGGCCAAGGTCAGCCACAATGTCGAGCCGGCCATCCACTCATGGCCCCCATTGTTGTCTGATATTTTGAACTGCTCCAATTGAGCTAAAAAGATAACAATGGCTAATCCATTGACAAACCCCAGCATGACCGGATGAGGCACCATGCGAATAAATTTCCCGAGCCGTAGTAATCCTGCGGAGATCTGTAATACTCCCATCAACACTACTGTGGCGAATAAGTACTCCACACCATGCTGGGCTACCAATGAAACCATCACTACCGCCAACGCGCCGGTAGCACCAGAAATCATACCAGGTCTGCCGCCGAATACGGCAGTGATCAGGCCCACAATGAAAGCAGCATACAGCCCGACCAGCGGGCCTACTCCCGCCACAAAAGAAAATGCCACCGCCTCTGGCACCAATGCCAGCGCCACGGTCAATCCAGATAACACTTCGATACGCCCCTGTGTCAATGAAAAATTCTTTAGTGCATCAGGCTGATCAGACGGTTTAAGTCGTTGGGCAAATTCGGCGAGAGTGGTTAAACGTTGTTTCACAAAGGCTCCTTATCAGTGGTTCTGATTGGTGCCGGTGCACCAACCTCATTGCTAGAGTGGTCCAGCAAAAAGTGGCGGATTGTCTACTAAAGCGAGGACAATTAATACTGATAATTGGACAAACCTGAACGAATCTGGATTTTAGTATGCATTCCCATGGGGAACCGTGGGAACGAGAAACCTGAGAATTTCACCACACAGGCCTCTGCCTTTTCTTTATTAGCTTAGACAATTAACCTAGACGATTAACCTAGACGCATGCAACATCCGGGTTAACCCTTAATTCCTCTTTCCTTATTTGATAGGGTCATTAAAGTACAGGTCATGGTTGCGATGAGCTTTTTCTGGTCATCGAGAAATGCAAATAGCTCACCATCGCAAACCGTAATAGTTTTTCCAGGTTTTTTAACACGGCCCACAGCAAGGTATTTTTCTCCCATTGCAGGAGATAGTAGATTAGTTTTGAACTCAATGGTTAGGACTGACGAATCTTCGGGCATTAGAGAAAACGCCGCGTACCCACAGGCGCTGTCTAATACGGTTGTAATTATGCCCGCATGTATAAAACCGTGTTGTTGGGTCAGTTTTGTGTCGTGTTTAAATACCAACTCCACCTGACCCAGTTCGATAGAAACGATACTCACACCGATGGTTTTCATAACCTCCTGTCGAGAGAAACTCTCACTCACCTTCTCTCGGTAAGAAACATCTTTAGGAATATAGAGACTCATCTTTTTCTTTGTACCGAATAGATTTCCAGGACCGTTTATGCATGGCAATTACATCAGCGAGAACCCTGGACTCATTGCCATTTCTCATTGCTGTTTTTCTCGTTCCCACGGTCCTCCGTGGGAACGCATATCCAGGTAGCGACATTCATTATACTGAGATTTCTATACCCCCGAGTAATCTATCCCAATTCAAAAAACCGACGACGTTCATCAATCAAATCTTTATCCTCGAAACCATTCAGCTGCGCCCTGCGAGTTGCAGCATACGCCTGCACGAATGATTCACCAAGCCAGTCTTTTGCCATATCTGATTGTTGCAATGTTTCTATTGCTTTATCCATCCCATCAAGTAGTGGTTCACCAAAACCCACTCCCGGCAAATACCCATTGCCAACCGTATGCTCTGTGGGTTTGGTTTTATTGGCAATGCCTGCTAAACCCGCTGCCAATGTTGCTGCAACAACGATATGAGGATTCGTATCAGACCCGGGAAGACGATTTTCGACTCTCAGTGATGAGGGAGTATCACCGACTACCCGCATACAACAGGTTCGGTTTTCTATTCCCCAGGTATACGCTGGGGGTGCGAATGTTCCTTCTGCAAATCGGCGCCATGCATTAACCGTTGGTGCGAATGCCAGCATGAGATCAGGTAAATAGGTCTGTAGGCCGCCGATAAAGTGATGAAATTGTGGAGACATCCTATTCGACTTGTTTTCATCCCAAAACAACGCATTCCCATCCCTATCTTCCAGAGAGATATGGATATGAGATGATTGGCTGTCGGCTTGCTCAGACCATCTTGGCATATAGCTGACAAGTTGACCCCGGCGCATGGCTAAAACCCGCAAAAAGTTTTTGAATAACACCGCTTGATCCGCTGGACCGAGACCAATTCCGGCGTGAATGCAAGCTTCCATAAAACCGCCACCGATCTCTTCATGCATTTTGGCGAGTTTGATCTTTAATGGATCACAAATATCAGCAACCTCTCCGTAGAAGTCAGATTGCAATGATTGATAGATCAACAAATCATGACTAGGATGCGGTGTCGCGGTTTCCAGGTTGTCGAAATTTTTCTCTTGGAGGCTCTTGCTGGTTTCGTTAAATAAAGTAAATTCCAGTTCCATGCCATATTTGGGCACAATTCCCATCCCGGAGGCTCTTTCTAATACTCGACGTAGCAGACTACGCGGACAAATTGCCGCAGTTTCGCCAGTGAACTCCGCCAGATAGAGAGTAGCGTCTTCTGCCGACTCCCAGGGCATTCGTCGCAGGCTATCTGTGTCTATCTGGAGTACGCTGTCATGAAAATCTCCATTGTCATCGGTGACTCCAGGCATCTCTAATATGACATCCGTTGGGTCTAATGCGAGCTGGGCCGGTGCCATTCCCATACCATGTTTCAGGATATGTTCAAGGGAGGATGCAGCAATTTTCTGGCCGCGTAATAGCCCATTGGTATCGACAACAGCAACGGTGGTAAAACGTTGTTTAACATCCCCAGGACCCTCAGAGGGCACATTGATTGAGTCGTTTTTCATTTGTTTGACTTTTTTGTAAAGTATAGCGAGATCATCATCTTTATGGGTTGAGTATACTGTCAGGAAGACTTCTAGTCCGTGGCTGATGGATTTAAGTAAAGTTATTCTACCTGGCTTCTCGTTGGTGTAGTGAAGATGTCGGTCGCGAACACTGGAGAGAATGAGACTCCAAAGGTCCTGTGCCGCAAGCTCAACATCATCAACCATCAATACCCCATCGTTAACGCATCTTTGAATAAACCCGGTAATGCCAACAATGGCCTTTCCCGGGCCAGATTGATGATAGGCAATAGCGCTATCCGGTCGCCGGCTAGCCTCACCAAGCACTAACCTCGCCAGCGATAACATGTCTGGTTGAAGAACGAAGTCAGCATAAACCCAACTAAAATCCCATAAGCGTTCCACCAAATGGCGTCCCGGTCTAGTCAGTGGTGTTAGAAGTACGACACGCCCCTTATCCAATACAGCAGAAAAGAGTTTTTCCTTATCGCCGAAGTATTGATACAAAGTGGGTTTGGACA
>JAALKB010000103.1 GCA_011088265.1 Gammaproteobacteria bacterium | reverse complement strand
CGCATTATTGAGGTTAGTGGAGGTTTGGCGTTTGGTATGCATTCCCATGGGGGCTTGTGGGAGCGAGGTAGTGGGTCTTGTGGTTTAGGTGAGGTGTTTGGCGTTGGTACGCATTCCCATGGGGGACCGTGGGAACGAGAGTGTGGGTTAGGTTGTTTCGGCTTTTGGATTGCGTTGTAGAAGTCGCTGAACCGCGATTTTCGGATCGTCGCCCAGGTGGAGGACTCGATAAACCTGTTCTGTGATGGGCATATCGACGTTAAGTTTTTCGCTGATCATATAAAGCTCCTTGACCGTTTGAATGCCTTCGATCTCCTGGCCGATCTCCTTGGTAATTTCTGCTTGTGATTTTCCCTGTCCCACTCCTAATCCGAATCTCCTGTTTCTTGATTGGTTATCAGTACAGGTGAGAATTAAATCGCCGACTCCGGTTAATCCCATGAAGGTTTCTGATCGCCCTCCCAATGCCAGGCCCAGTCGGGTTAACTCAGACAGTCCCCGGGTGATTAGCGCTGCCCGTGCATTGGCACCATATCCCAGACCGTCGCTAATGCCCGCAGCAATGGCCATGATATTCTTTACAGCTCCTCCAATTTGGACACCGATGATGTCATCACTGTGGTAAACCCGGGTTGAAGGAGTACGAAACCAGTGGGCCAGAGATTTGGCCTGATCCATGTTGGCGCTGGCAGTGGTTAGGGCGGTGGGTAGGGATATAGCGGTTTCCTTGGCAAAACTGGGCCCTGAAACGATGGCTCGTTTTGCATGACTCCCAAAAATCTTTCGAGCGACATCACCAAGTAATTCACCGGACCGCGGTTCAAATCCTTTTGTCCCCCAAACGATGGTGGCATCATCGGGATTGTAATCCCTTCGTATTATCTCGTTATGCAGAGATTCCAGAGTGTGACTGAAAGCATGACTTGGTACGACGATCAGGAAACACAATGCTGAATCAATCAGATTACTTAATGAAGGTTCTATCTCGAGGTTTTGAGGAAGAGTGACACCCGGTAGATAGCGTTTATTTTCCCGGGTACTTTGCATCTCATTCATGGATGCGGTATTTCTGCCCCAGAGTTTTACTTTTTTTACATTATGGGATACCGCAATGGCAAGAGCCGTACCCCATGAGCCAGCTCCAAGAACGGACACACTTTTGGGCGAGGACGGGGACTCAGTCAAGATTAAATCCGGTTTGGTTTTTTGGGGATAAAAATATCAAACACAATCTGATGAATTGCTGATGAATTAGTGGGTAGTGGTTGATGATTCGGCCTGCTCGGGCTGACTTTCTGTGGTATTCTCGTTCAGTTTTCGCATATAAAGGGCTTCGAAATTAATGGGGGATATCAGTAGTGGCTGAAAACCACCCTTGGTGACCAGACTGTTAATTTCTTCCCTGGCAAACGGTAACAGGATGTGTGGGCAGGCAACTTCTTTCATGATATTCATTTTTTCTTCTTCTGCATGCTGGAGCAGGAAAACCCCAGCCTGTTCCACTTCCACAAGAAATGCCACATTATCATCAGTTTTCGCTGTAATTGTAACTTTCAAAACGACTTCATAGAAATCCTCGTTGTCTTCCAGTAGCGAGTTTTCCATGGCGACCTGCATATCAATGGTTGGCTGTGGGCCGCCGGTTTGGGTGAAAATTAATGGTGCATTGGGAGACTCGAAAGATACGTCTTTAATATAGACTTTTTTGAGCTCGAGATTGGATGGAGTGGTGTTCTTGGTCATGATTTAGTGTTCTGCCCGTAAATTGATGGAGTCCGTTCGAGAAGCTGGACTGGACGTTGTTCTACTTCTTTTCCAGTGGAAGATTTTCTTTTCTCCAGGCGGCGAGCCCTCCGGTTAGCACATAAACCTCTGTGTATTCGTTTTTCCGTAGAATGGCGGCTGCCTTGCCAGTTTGGTTTCCCGCCTCACAAGCGAGGATAACGCCCTTATCCTTATACTTTTTAAGTTTTCCCATAGAGTTTTCAAATGTGCTGATGGGTAAGTTGATGGATTGGGAGATATGGCCGTTTTTGAAGGCCTCCGCTTCTCGAATATCCACCACAATAGCGGAAGTACGCGATTGAACCTGGGGTAACTGTAAAGCGGAAACCCGTTTAGCGCCGGCCACGCCCCGGTTGGAGGGATCAATGGCGAGTAAAACAATAATCACTCCCAGCATCGCAAAGAGATACCAGTACTCAACAAAAAATTCGATAAACATACTTATGATTTCGGTGGACAAGAATTGGGCTCGGATTCTACCTTAGTGATGGTCGAGTGTGGATGCAATTTATCGTCTGATTTTCTTCCAGAGCATAATAAGTGGACAAAAACCCTTACAAAGTGCGCAAAATGACTTGGGTTAACGCGGGGCGGGTTGATTTCTCTGTTCTGGATGGGCCATTGCGAACCGGGGCGGCCTGTGGCACTCTGCGGCCCGATTCCGTACTAGAAGCATGTTGCCGTTATTGGGTATTTATCGGAGGCTCCTAATCGTTAATGAAATTTGTTGAGTTATTCTCCAGTCGAAGGTTATTTACGCCGGGAAAGGTGGTGGAAAAGTTCCATTCCGTCCCTTTGCGGATGTTCTGGACGGATGCTCTTCATGGATGCTCTGGACAGATGATGATGTTGC
The DNA here is from genome assembly GCA_011088265.1 of Gammaproteobacteria bacterium. Classification (GTDB taxonomy): domain Bacteria; phylum Pseudomonadota; class Gammaproteobacteria; order Arenicellales; family Poriferihabitantaceae; genus WLWV01. Next base: position 10,602 of record JAALKB010000103.1, on the reverse strand, counting down.
GTGTGCTGCTGCTTTCTACCAGTTTAGTCATGTTGTTGTTTTGGAGTCCACCGTATTGGGCCCAGAATCGATCCGAATCCGAACTCACCGTTCTGAAGCAAAAAATCAGCTTGCTGAAACAGCAAATGGAGATCGAGAGAAAAAATGAATCTGATGTGGTAAGACAGCTCAGCGATATAGAAAGGGAGGTCTCCCAACTTAATAGTGAGCGACATGGGTTGGAGAAAAAAATCAGGAAAATTGAAGACGAAAAGGTGTTGATGAACGAGGAACGGGCTGCGTTAATTCTTCAAAACGAGAATACAAATGACAATTTGAGGTTGTTATTCAGGTCCAGTTATATGATCCAGCGGCAGGGTAGTATGAAACTGTTCTTCAATCAGCAGGACCCCGCTTCTGTTTCCCAGTCCCTGACATTCTACCGGTATCTGATTGAATCAAAGCGGCGCTATTTACAGGAAATCAGTAATCGTCGCGACGAAATTGCAAGCATTAGCAATAGCCTTGGGAAGCAGGAAAAAGAGATAAGTGGGCTCTTATCTGGTTTGGCGAAAAATCAAAAAACACTGAAGACGAAAGAACAATCAAGAAAAAAGCAGTTAGCGCGAATTCAGGCCAGACTGACAAACGATGCTCAAATCGCGGATATTTACGATAAAAAGGAAGAGGAGCTGCTACGTCTGCTAGGCCAACTGGGAAGTGGGAAGCCCCCGAAACTAGAAAATAGCTCTCTTTCCCGTGGGAATAGCGCAGTTCCTGATCCGTTTAGGCATCATAAGGGGAGGTTGAATATGCCACTAAAGGCACCCATTCGTTATCAGTTCGGTCAGAAGCGAAAAGAGAGTGGGTTGGTTTGGGACGGTGTTATGCTGGCGGTTAAAGAAGGCCAGCAAGTGAAGTCGATTTATACCGCCCAAGTGGTTTATGCGGACTGGTTTCGAGGGTATGGGCAGTTAGTTATTCTTGATCATGGCGATGGTTTTATGAGCCTGTATGGGCATAATCAACTCCTGTATGTCGAACTTGGTGACACCATTGAGGTCGGACAGTTAATTGCTAACGCAGGGTCCACAGGGGGACTACCCCAACCAGGTCTCTATTTTGAAATTAGGGATAATGGGGTGCCAGTCAATCCCTTGACCTGGTGCAAACGCCAGGGATAACCATTGTCTCCCCGGATCGGTATGCAGGATAGGTTCGTGCTATCCTGAGGTCTTGAATTAGTGCACCAAAGGTCATGTCGGATCGCTATAGTCAGGTTGATATGACCAAGTTGATATAAGTCGATACGGCTGGGTCGATATGGCCAGATCAATATAAAAGCTGTTGAGCCCCTGGTCGCTCGTGAATCTGATTTTTACGAACGTTGTTTTTGTGAACCTGGCTCTTATTGATCTATTCACTGTTGACCTATTCGATGTCGACTTATTCAATGATTTAAAAAATAGGATGAAAACAGAAGGCTGTCAAAGTGAATAAATCAGGAACTTTAAACCATACTATCCATACTATCAGGGGGCATCGCACCCGAGGTCAGAGGATTCGAAACACCATCGCTGTGCTTGTTGTGATCTCAGTCTTCTGCTACGCCCCGGTTCGGGCGCAGGATGCTTCCGAACCGAGTCAACCCGTTGAAGATGTGGCCATTGATGATTCCCCTTCGGATACTTCCCCTTCGGATATTTCTGTGAATCCCAGCCTTCCGTTGGAAGAAATAAGAATGTTCTCCGAAGTTTTTGAGCGTATCCGAACGGAATACGTTGATGAGGTTGATGCGCGCACGCTCATTAAGAACGCCATTAAAGGCATGCTTAATGGACTTGACCCTCACTCCAGTTTTTTGGCGCCAGAAGACTATGAAGATCTGGTAAACAGTTCAGAAGGCAAGTTTGGCGGATTAGGAATTGAAGTTGTCATAGAAGATGATTTGTTGAAGGTCGTGTCCCCCATCGACGATACTCCGGCATCACTGGCGGGAATAGAGTCTGGGGATGTCATTGTGATGATAGATGGCGAGCCTGTGCAGGGTTTGGGACTAAGGAAAAATGTCGAGAAAATGCGCGGAGTACCTGGAACGAAAATTAAGCTGACGATTTTCAGAGAGGGAGAGGACGGCCCTCTGGAAATGACGCTGGTACGTGCAAACATCAAGATGTCCAGTGTAAAGGGAGAAATTCTGGAACCGGGATTCGCCTATACCCGTGTTTCCAGTTTCCAACAGGATAGCGCTCAAAATCTGAGATTCAGGATCAAAAAGATGGTGTCAAACGGTGATGCTCCCCTTAAAGGACTTGTGCTCGATTTACGTAACAACCCCGGAGGTAATCTGGATAGCGCGGTGGAAATTAGCGATATGTTTCTAAGGTCCGGAGAAATTGTTTCCACTCGGGGTAGAAAAAAGACGTCCATATCCAGTTTTGACGCAAAGCCTGATGACGTCCTTGATGGACTGCCCATGGTGGTCCTGGTGAATCGGGGCTCCGCATCTGCCTCAGAAATTGTTGCTGGGGCCCTTCAGGACCACGGACGGGCGTTGATTGTCGGTGATAAAACTTTCGGCAAAGGATCTGTTCAGGTTGGGGCTAGCCTGACAAATGGTGCAGGTTTGAAATTAACCACTGCGAGATACTATACACCTTCCGGTCGATCAATCCAGGCCACTGGAATCACGCCGGATGTCGTGGTTCGAGCGGTTCGCTATGTGGATGCCGGGGACGAACGGCAGCGAGTTGGGGAAACGGATTTGGTAGGGCATCTTGAGAATGGCAATGATGGCGATGATGTCAACGAAGACAGCGAAGAAAGCGAGACAGTAGCTAGGACCTCTGATTTGCTAGAGGATGATCATGAGTTAATTACCGCGCTCAATGTTTTAAAAGGAATGAGTCTGGTGCGACAGCAATAGGTCCGTAACAGCAAACCGCAGACAACTAACCGGAGTGGAATGGGTGGGGCTGATTGACTATGCCCAGCTTTTTGACCGTTCGACGGCTCTAGTGAATGTTTCGATATAAAGTTCTGATTGGGATGCTCCCTGATTCGGCTCATAGACCATCCGGTCTTGCCCTTCGGATACTGACATTTCATTTCCTGTATGACCTGTCTCTTCCAGGTATGAACTAACCAGTCTCCCCGTACCAATGGCGGTGAGCTCCGGGAATCGCTGGACGACGATAGTACGGTTTAGCGTATCTGCAAGAAACTGACAGAAATAGGGGTTAGCTGAAACACCACCATCAATGGAAATTTCGTCGCCACCTGTAGATAGCTCTGTCATGGCAGCAATGACTTCGGCGGCACGAAATGCAATGCCTTCCAGCATTGACTGCATCATGTCCATGGGATTGGTATCTAAAGATAGCCCAATCCAAAGCCCAGTTGCCCGGCGGTCCCAATGGGGGCAGGCAAGTCCGGACAGCGCAGGAACAAAGGCGAGATGGCGCTGAATTGCTGGTGGTGAGGAAAAATGATTGATTTCGTCGAAGGAAGTAAACAGCCCCAGGGATCCTCCCCAGTTAATCGCAGAACCAGCGCAATAAACTCCCCCATCCAGTGCGTAGATGGTAGGCTGACCATGGCGCTGCCATGCGACGGTAGGCAATAGTCCCTGTTCAGGGGATTGCCGTAGTTTGCTCCCGGTGACTGACAGGGCAAAGGCACCAGTTCCGAAAGTGATTTTTGCATCCCCGGATTGGTGACATCCATGACCGTATAGCGAGGCCTGTTGGTCGACCACACTTGTGACAATGGGAATTTGGGCTCCATTGGATTTTTTGACCACACCAAAATCTCCAGTAGTTGAAACTATCCGGGGCAATGATTCTATGGGGACATTGAAGATTTGACAGAGTTTTTCATCCCATTTCCCGGTATGAATATCCATCAAGGAGGTGCGTGAAGCGGTGGTTAGGTCAGTGACAAAATTTCCGGTCAGTCGATCGAGAAAAAAGGCATCAGTGGTGCCTAGCCGAAGTTTTCCTTTTTTTAGCAAAACCTTTGCTGCGGGCACATGTTCTGTTATCCAGGAGAGTTTTGAGGCAGAGAAATAGGGGTCCAGAGGAAGCCCGGTTTTCTCCATGACATAGTCTCTATGTCCCTGGGCTTTCAAATCTTCGATGGCGTTGATTGTGCGATTATCCTGCCAGACGATAACCGGGCAGATTGCTTCCTTGCTATGCGCATCCCAGGCAAGACAGCTCTCCCCCTGGTTATCAATGCCGATTGCTGAAACATCGGGGCTTTTGTTGATGCAGATTTGAATATTTGTTACTAATTCTTCCGCTGAATGTTCTACCCATCCGGGTTTAGGATAGTGTTGTTGATGTTCGATAGCGTGGGTAATGGTCGGGCTACAGCCGGCTCTTATGAGCAAAGCCCGGGTGCTCGTGGTTCCCTGATCGATGGCCAGTATGCCCCCCGGAACCTTTGTGGCTAGTGTCGACATGTGAGCTTCATAATGGACAATTGAGTCTGGTTTCAATTCTGACTGGTTTCAGGTTTTTGCCCGGTTTCCTGCTCGGGCTTCCGTCTGGTTTTCTGTCTGGTCTTCTGATTGGGGAGAAAATCGAATCAATATTTTGTTCATTCTGCCTTTCTTCGGTTGATCCGGGCTGATGGAAATGCAAGATTTCGCAATAGACAGAATAGCTCTTCGCTCCGGTAGGGTGTTAAAGAATTTACTGGCGAAAGGCGGAGATTCATCGTGATCCCAATGCATTGAAAGCGTTCCCTTGACTGTGGATGAAAAACGCAGTTGGAAACTAATAAGCGATTCCTGTTTCGGACTTTGCCTATCAGACTCTCCCGGCATTATGCCAGCGAAAACCTGGGGAGTGATATAGCGTATACGGTTATCCCTGACCTGGATGGGTATGCGGACAGTGTCACCCGGCAAATTGCCATCCAGAGCGTGTTTGATGTGTTTCGCCACCTGCTTGGCTTCCCGCCAACACCACCCTGAAGTTTCCACTGGATGAGTCAGATTTCCGGTGGCAAAGAAGTCAGAATCTGAGCAACGGCCGTATTGATCCACTGTGGGGCCCCCACTTTTTGGGTCAAATTCCAAATGGCTGGAGCGGATTAACGAAGCTTCCGGTGTAAATTTTCCTGTAAAAATCACCCCATCACAGAGTATTTCTTTGGATATTTCTTTTTCCTGTTTATTTCTATTCTGGATGACCACACCAGTAACATGAGCTTTCCCAGAGATGGCAGCCAGTCTGGTGTTTCTCAGAATGGGGACTCGTAAAACCCGGGCCAGGAGACTAACAGGACGCTAGGCAGTGACGCGAGAATTTTGTTCGATCATGGCCATGGGGCGTATTCCGGCTTTTAAGCAGGTGAGCAATGCGGAAAATGCCACCAGTTCGGTGCCGATGATTACTGGATGTTCAAAGAATTTTTCCCTGGTGAGCAATACAGTGGATTGAAGCGCACCAGTGGTGGTGATCCCCTGGGGCCGTTGTCCCGATATCAATCGTGGCGCTCTTGGGGTCTCCCTTACTCCTGTGGCTATCAGTACTTTTTTTGCATTGATTGTGCTTGAACCGGATGGCTTTGAAAGTTGAAGACATCCCTGGGGGGAAAGCCTAATCACGCTGGTTTGGGTTTGAATATCGACGCCGTAATCGATAGCCTGTCTGATCAATCTCCTGGCGTATTGTGGGCCGGTCAGGCAACGTCGGAATTCCCGAAAACCAAAAGGTGAATGGCTGCAGTATCTGGGAACTCCTCCTGCCTCCTGTTGCCGTTCCAGCACAACTACCCGTTGTACACCCTGCCTGGATAATTCAATGGCCGCTGATAAGCCCGTGGGACCGCCTCCGATAACCGCGACATCCCATTGAGGAGATGACACCTGATTAGATCGGGTGTTCATAGCCTGACTGTTCATGGCCTGACTGTCCATAGCCTGAGTGCCCGGAGCCTCTGTGGGGGTTAGGTCTGCTGGAGTGTTCAATGACGTTTTAATCTCCCAGAAATTGCCTGTGGGATTCAACTCGTGTTTTCCTTACGGAGGGCGAATCGTCGAAACATCCACGTGTTATCTCCTTGAGCTGAGCGGTGCAGTAAAAGCCCTGGCATCTTCCCATGGTGACCCTGGTTCTTCGTTTTAAACCACTTAAACTGCCAACAGGAAGCGGGCCGTTTAGGGCCTGGTGTATTTCTCTTTTTGTCACCCACTCACAATGACAGACAATGCCTCCATTGTTAGGTTTTTGCCAATCTCTTTGCATTGATTCATCAATGGGATTGGCTGTTGGCCAGCGATATTCCTTCAGCGGGACGAATGAGTGATGGCCCCCAGAGTGAATCTTAAAAACATAGTTTGCGATACCCAGTGCAGCACTTAAACCGGTGGAGCGAATACCGTTAACGCTAGTAAGGTTTTTGTCCTTATGGGTTTCGATACAGTAATCCTGACGTCCTGTGGCAGGTCTAATACCGGCATAGCTAGCAGTGACGGTGTGTTCTTTTATAGCTGGAAGTATTTGTTCTCCTTTTTTTGCAAGTTGCTGTAGTGCTGGATTGTCCACTGACGCATCCTCCCGACTTTCCTGTTCCTCTGCTGTGGGTCCCACCAATAGGTTGCCAAACACGGTTGGGCAAACGACAACGCCTTTGGTTAGCCGGGTTGGTACCGGCAAAATGATCGAATTTATTAAACTCCGGGCTGGTTTGTCGTAGATCAAAAACTGACCTTTTCGTGGCTTTATCTGGAATGTGGATCTCCCCATCAGGAGCTGATCGAGAGCATCACCGTACAGTCCGGCGCAATTAACCACGGAGGTTCCGAAAAAAGTGCCTCTGGTAGTTTTCAACTGCCATTCAGCTCCGTTGAAATTTCCATCCAATACTTCGCAGCTTCTCGCCAGCGTAGCACCATTTTCGATAGCCTGGAGTTGATAGAGATAGGGGCTGGTCCAGGGATCAATTATGGACTCACCGGGAATGAAAACTCCGGATCGGGCAGTTCTTGACAGGTTAGGTTCTTTTTTAGCTATTTCAGTTTTACCAACCAGATGGGCATCATGGGCTCCATTTAGGTGGGCTCTTTCAAGGATGTCAGGGAGGGTGTTTTCCTCTTCTTCTGTCCAGGCAATAACCAGTGCTCCCACGCGATGAACTGATAACCCAAGCCTTTTATGGATATGCATATAGGACTGATAGCCGTCTGCGATGCAGTGTTGTTCCAGAGTCTGGGGTGGCGCATCGAAACCCGTGTGCAAAATTGCGCTATTGCCCTTGCTGGCCCCCATCAAGCAGATCATCGGCTTTTTCAATAGTCAGCACCCGAGCTCCTTCCAGGGTAAAGTGCCGGGCAATGGCACAACCAACTACCCCTGCACCAATTACGATGACATCGAATCTGTTCATAATCTGTTCATGGGTGTCGAACTCTCTTTATTTCCAAATGAGGTGAGATATCACCGTCAATATACTCATCTATTCTCATTATATTGCTTTGGATAACACGGCGAATAGCTATCATATTTTCTAATAGTACGGTGGCCCAACCCGGCTGAGTGGAAAATTAATAAGATTATGTGTTATACAACGAAGTACTACAAACAGCCTTGGAGGACAATTTTGTTATGCCCCGTTTTGTAGCTCTTTATGTCAGATATGTCGACTCCCTGTCCACTCGTTTTGGTCGACTGGCGATGTATGGGATTTTTTTCATGATTGGTACGTTATTACTTTCGGCGGTTACTCGTAATGTATTGAATATTCCCTTGTCGTGGTGTGTGGAACTGGCCCAATTCACCATGACGGCTTACTACATGGTTGGTGGTGCCTATTCGATGCAATTGGGTGATCACGTTCGCATGGACCTGTTATACGATCGATACTCTGAGAAAACAAAGGCCAGAATTGATACCTATACCAGTGTTTTTCTGGTTTTCTACCTTGTCTGTTTGCTAATTGGTTCTATTTCCAGCACGATGTACGCCATCGAATATGATCAGCGCAAGTTTCCCCAGTGGAATCCCTCAATGATACCCATTAAAGTAATTATGGTGTTTGGCATCGTGTTGATGTTATTGCAGTCCATCTCGATATTCTTCAAGGATCTGGCTAAATCAAGGGGAGTCTCATTGTCATGAGTTACGAAGCCATAGCCATTTTGATGTTCTCGTCCATGTTGCTGATGCTACTAACCGGGCAAAGGGTATTTGCTGCTATTGGCATTGTATCATCCGTGGCGGCCCTTCTTTTATATGGAAATGGAGCGGTGGAAATGCCCTTTAATGCGGCGTTCAAATTATTCAATTGGTATCCCCTGTTGACATTGCCCCTGTTTATTTACATGGGTTATATCCTCTCCGAATCCGGTATTGCAAATGATCTGTACCGAATGTTTCACGTCTGGTTTGGTGGCCTAAAGGGAGGGTTGGCGGTTGGTACCATTGTATTGATGATTATCATTTCTGCCATGAACGGTCTTAGTGTGGCAGGCATGGCCATCGGTGACACCATTGCGCTGCCGGAAATGCTTAGAAGGGGTTATGACAAAGTCATGATTACTGGTGTAGTGCAGGCGGGTAGTTCCCTGGGCATATTGGTGCCACCCAGTGTGGTGCTTGTGCTTTATGGGATGATTGCACGGCAGCCCGTGGGGAAACTCTGGCTTGCCGGGGCCATTCCGGGTTTGATGATGGCGGCTATGTTTATTATCTACATTGTTGTTCGTTGTCGTCTACAACCTCATCTTGGGCCCGAATTGGATAAGGAAGAAAGGGATATGCCATTAAAGGAGAAACTCAAATTACTCAGAGCAGGAATAATTCCCTTTTTGATTTTCTTTTTTATGACCGGATTGTTTGTCATGGGAATCACCAGTCTGGTGGAAAGCTCCGCTGTGGGTGCAAGTGCGGCGACGCTGGCGGCATGGAGCAAGGGCAGATTGAACAAATCAGTACTAGAGGAAACCATGAGAAAGACACTGGGGATATCCTGTATGTTTATGTGGATCATTCTCGCGGCGTTATGTTTTGGTGCAGTTTTTGATGGTATCGGTGCGGTTAAGGCGATTGAGTCACTGTTTATTACTAATTGGAATCTCAGTCCCTGGGAAGTATTAATAATGATGCAGCTGTCTTATCTGGTGATGGGTATGTTTCTTGATGACACGGCAATGCTGGTGATTGTGGCTCCCCTGTATGTTCCCCTGGTAAAGATGTTGGGCTTTGATCCTATCTGGTATGGCGTGCTTTACACTATCACCTGCCAGATCGCCTATATGACCCCACCGTTTGGCTATAACCTGTTTCTTATGAAAGCCATGGCACCGAAGGAAATTGCGCTAACAGACATCTATCGATCCATTATTCCCTTTGTGATGGTAATGACATTGGCTCTGATATTAGTGATGGTTTACCCACAGATTGCACTTTGGCTGCCGGAATATGTTTATTCGCGGTAGTATCCAGGTGTGATTCCTTTTTTCCCAACCCAGTAGGAGTTATGTATGAAAGAGAAAAAACCTTCGTTAGAAACCGGAAACACCAATCGCCGAGATTTTATAAAGAAGGCCGGGGTCGCGGCAACGGGAGCTGTCGCTGCTTCAACCGCTCCTTATGTCTACTCGGCCACTAATCCTATTAAGTGGCGTTTACAAACCTACTCCGGTGCGCCGCTGGGGGCCCATGTCATTCTTCCCCAGATCGAAGCTTTTAACCGGGCAGCCCATGGGCAAATGGAAATTGAATTGTATTATGCCGACCAATTAGTGGCTACGGATGAACTTTTTAGGGCGATGCAGAACGGCACCATTGATGCGGTGCAAAGCGATGACGCCACCATGGCATCCCCGGTAGACATTAATGTTTTCGGTGGTTATTTTCCGTTCTCAACCCGTTACAGCCTCGATTTGCCAGTGTTGTTCAAATACTATGGTTTGAATGAAATTTGGCAGGAGGCCTACGACGAAGTAAAAGGTGTCGAATGGCTCGGAGCGGGTGCCTGGGATCCGTGTCATATTTTTACTAAAGACCCCATCCATTCACTGGCAGATATGAAAGGGAAACGGGTATTTGGGGTACCAACAGCGGGTAAATTCCTATCCCGTTACGGTTTGGTGCCGGTTACTTTACCCTGGGACGACATTGAGGTTGCAATCCAAACCGGCGAGCTTGATGGAGTTGCCTGGTGTGGGTTTACCGAAGCTTATGAAGTGGGTTGGGCGGATGTCTGTAACTATGCATTGCTGAATAACGTCACCGGCGCATGGTGCGGTTCCTATTTTGCGAATAGCAAAAGCTGGGAGAAAGTACCACCTCATTTGCAGGAGCTATTTAAGCTATCCATTGATATTTCACATTACTATCGCCAGGTCTGGTATTGGGGTGGTGAAGCCAAGCTCCGGGTAGAAGGCGAAAAAATGGAATTGACTACCATTCCAGCGGACGAATGGAATCAGGTGGTGAAGGATGCCGAGGAGTTCTGGGACGATCTTGCATCCATTAGTCCCCGGGCTGCCAGAGTGGTTCAGATTTTTAAGGACTATACCGCGGTTATGGAAAAAGCTGGCGTACCCTATCGGTATAGCTAGTCCGTCCTGAAAAAAGGCGCGATGTCGTTAGCGATCATGCGTCATTT
>JAALKB010000102.1 GCA_011088265.1 Gammaproteobacteria bacterium | reverse complement strand
CTCGTTAAATTGATTCATTAAATTGGCTCATTGAATTGCTTATTTAGGGGATTGCGTATTTAGGTTCACAATCCATTATGTCATGTGTCCTCTGTGTCATGTGCCTATTTGCGTCAAATTTAATCCAGAAACCGAAAAACCCCTCACAATTTCTCATAAGGGGCTTCATTGACTATAAATCAAGAAATCAAGGATGAACCTGTTATCAGAGAACACCAGATAAGGAATTAGGAACGAATCTGTGTTCCTGAAACCTGATTTGGAAAATAGTCTTCACAGTTTCCTTCACGATTTACATCAGCAGTTGCACAGTGCAATCCACCTCCAAAGGGATAAGCATCGCGAAAATCAATGGGAATCACTTCCATTCCGAGCTTGTCCATTTGCTCCATTTGATTTACTTCCGAGGCTTCCACAATCACGGTTTTATGATCCAGCACCAGACAGTTCATTGACAGCCAGACGCTGGAATAGCAAAGTGGCGGCGGTTGATCATTTGAAGGTTGAGCAGCGTCCACAATCTCCCAATCATTTGCCTCGAAGATTTTTCTTTGACGCTCAGGTAACCGTCGATTTGGATTATTGATAATCAGACCCAGCCTTAGGGGCACAAACGTGGCATCAATGTGTATTGGATACGGATCCCCGGGGAAATTTACAGCGTGAACACGATGATTTGGAAAATGTCGTTGTAACCATTCCATTGCCCGAAGATTAGTGGTTAACCCATGCTGACAAAATAGATCTTTTCCCAATCGACATACATCCGCAGCATCGAAAAGTGGTTCATGTTCGGTGGTGACGAAATCTAGCGCAGCGGTACGTGCTAATCGCTCTTCCACGGTAATGTCATCGAAATAACCTGGTTTATACGAATGATCGTCCAACCGCGGCCGGGGGGCTTGCTCCCAACGGAAATTAGGATCTTCATCAAAATACTGTTGCATCAGGTCATGATATGCCAGGTATTCAAAATACCGGCATCGAAAGGACATGGGTGCACTTAGAATCTCGTTACCAATAGTGAGTAATACGTCCCTCGGAGGCATGCAACCAAATTGGGTGCCCGTAGAGAAATCCGGAGTATGGACTGACTGGTTCCATTGAATCGGATTCGGTCTATCTACTCTGACTCCACGACCTTCCAGAATTTCCACCAAATTATCCAATTGAATATTGGCCTTTTCCACAGTTTCCAGAGGACGAGGGCCCCACATACCGCGCATATCGCTGTCTTCGGGAATTTTTGCCTCTGTGGCAGGCTCATCAGGCGGAATACAGGTGTGATCTGCTCGACCCACGATCACGTGTTTAAGCGGATCAAACTCATTCCAGGAATTGACTACAGTGGATATCATGGGATTAACCTTCGTATTCGTTTTTTAGTATATTCATCGTATTTGTAGCACACGGCACCGGCTCCCAATGCGTTAGCAATGCTGGCAGCATTTGAGCCGATAGTCATCGTCAAAACCACCTTAAAAAAAGCCAATAATTCTCACTCGCCAGAAATGCTCCCGTTTTATTTTTCAACCCGAGTCGCACGGTCCTCTGGCTCAACCGAAAATAGCGAGTCCTACAAAAGACCGGGTAATATAATCGACAATGTTACGAAATAGAACCTCAAAATGATAAAAACGAATTCTGCGCATTGTTATAGCTGAGGCTAAAAGAAGGGAGTAGAATCTGCCAGTAATTCTCAAGTCACTTTCCTGGCAATGAATACACATACCGTCACACAACATATTGTTAATTGGTTAAGTGCTTATCAACAAAAATCAAATACTAATGGTTTTGTCGTTGGTGTCTCTGGTGGTATTGACTCAGCAGTGACATCGACCCTCGCTGCGATGACGGGATCTCCCACGCTCTGCCTGGAAATGCCTATTCATCAGGCACAGTCCCAGGATTCCCGGGCACGAAAACACATTGATTTGCTTGAGACCCGCTTTCACAATGTGACTTCCATTCGCACGGATCTCACTCCAGTGTTTGATACTTTCGTTACAAATCTACCAGCCGTTAATGATGAAACATCCCGTTTTCTCACCCTCGCCAATAGCCGTGCCAGAATACGTATGACAACACTGTACTACTTTGCTGGTTTACACGGATATCTGGTAGCAGGAACCGGTAACAAGGTTGAAGATTTTGGTGTGGGGTTTTATACCAAATACGGCGACGGCGGAGTCGACCTTAGCCCCATTGCCGATCTGCTTAAAACAGAGGTTTTTGAACTCGGCGCTCACCTTGAGGTAATAGAAGAAATCCTGGTCGCCAAGCCCACAGATGGACTCTGGGGTGATGATCGATCAGACGAGGATCAACTCGGAGCCAGCTATCCGGAACTGGAATGGGCCATGGCATTCGACGAGCCTGATGAAACAGGACTGACACCAAGACAATCTGAGGTATTAGAAATCTATCGACGATTGAATCGAGCGAACAAACATAAAATGGAACCAATCCCAGTATGCGAGATTGACGAAGCTGTCAAATTTTCCTAACCATTCCTGACTAATCTCGAGTAAGACATGTTTTTGATCTCTCTAACTATCCAACCAAATTGGTCAGCTACACTGACCAGTCGGATTGCGCAGTTAAATAGATCATCCAGGGTGGATAGAATGGTGGCACTGATGTTTTTTCGCTGACCAGGAACGTTGATTCTTCCATGAATGCGAATACGACATTAAGCCGACCAATTCCCGGCATCGCCATGATTGTATTTGGCCTTTTTCTGTTTTCCATTCAGGATGTCATCATTAAATACTTCAGCGGAACTTATCCGGTACTGGAACTCGTTTTTATTCGTAGCGTTACAGGGCTCATTATCATCCTGACCGGTCTGGCGGTTCTGGGAAAGACCCAATCCATTAAGCTACACGGAAAGCAAGCGGTGCTTATCAAGGGGGGCCTTGGTTTTATTTCCTATATTTGTTACTACCTTGCACTCGCCTCACTACCCATGGCCGAAACCGCTACAATCACGTTTTTCGCTCCTGTAATTGTTACTGGTTTGTCAGCCATCCTTTTCAAGGAAAAGGTCGGAATCCATCGTTGGAGCGCAGTATGCCTTGGTTTTTTTTCTATCGTCCTGGTGATCGGGCCCAAAGGACATTTCGGAAACCCGGCCATCGTACTGGCGCTGCTAGCAGCCATCTCCTATGCCGGAATGACACTGTATACCCGTTTTATGGATCCTAGAGACTCTGCCATAACCAGCGCTTTTTACACCACTTTGGTATTCCTTGTGATGAGCTTATTGTTCACGATAGTGATCTACTTTCTTGACTTCGACAACGACAGTTCCCATAGATCCCTGGAGTTTCTGGTTAGAACATGGGAAAAACCATCAGATTTTCATCAATGGCTAATTATTTCAACTGCATTAATCGCCGCGGTGGGATTTTATTGCCTCACTCAGGCTTATATATTGGCTGATTTCAGCGTTGTTGCTCCTTTTGAATATACCTATCTACTCTGGAGTGTTTTATTTGGGTATCTCTTCTGGAATGAACTTCCACAGACTCAAAGCGGATTTGGAATTTTACTGTTAATCCTAAGCAACCTTTATATTCTGAGAAGAGAAACTATTTTGAGGAAAAGAAAAGATCTTCCCTAGACCACCTCTAGATCTACACTACCTGGTAATCCATTCAGACATCAATCATTCATTTCCCCTTTTTATGTCGCGTTCTTGCAACCCCAAGCATGCTGTCAAAAAAACCCTCAGTTTCCGCTATCACGAACGCATTTAGCTCATCAGCCTCAGTCTGATAGTCTCTTTCCTCTGGTGGCGTTACCAGATATTTGTCGTATTCTCTTTGCAATTATTGGGCGGTTAAAACCATATTTTGCCACGTACTCCCCCATTGAAAGCTGTGGGAAAACCCACCAATAATCGCGAGTGTGGCAGCAAGAACCGGTGTACCCAGATCAAAAACCGCTTTCATTACCTGGTTATCCGCGAGCATAGAAGATGAAGATAAGGAGGCACTCAGAGTGACTAATGCCCCCAGGATCACAGTCAGGGAACGAGTTATTTTGTACCAGCGCTTATTCGATTTACTGGAATCCCAATAATAGTTGATTGCATCTTCATACCGAACCCTGATGTATTCATCCTTTACTTGTTGATCTTTTACCTGTTCATCTTTTAAGGTGTGACTCTCTCGTACTTTTTGAGTGTTTTCTCTGGTGGCTTCTTTAGCCGCTCCCCTGGCTACTTCCCTGCCCTGATCATCGGTTGTTGTCATAGTATGGCCTCATGGTATTGTGTCATGGATAATTTCTCGTGATTAGCTATATCGACCAGCTATGATACTGGAGCTGGTATTTCCCTCATGCCCTTGCTCGATGCCCGAATTAACACTGATGAGCTGTCGTGAACCAGAGCATCAATATTAAATGGGAGTAAGTGTTCCTTCAGGGTACTTGAAATATCCCACTCGCTCAATATCCCGAATCTCAACGGTTATTTGAATCTCGACCAATTCATCCTCCACACGAAACCATTTCATCAGGGCCGCCTTCATCTGTTGACCAAGTATCTGTTTGACTTCCAGGGTTCGACCTTCCATAAATCGCACATCTAAGTGCACAAAGGCCAATTGGGGTTCGCCCTGGGCCACATAAAAAGAGTCAGCAGGTCTCACTCTACTTTTACAATTATCGATAAGGATTCCCGCTGTGTCGGACAAAAGTCCATGTAAAGTCTGAAACAATGGTGAGAAATCATGCTGCTGTTTTAGATTCGCAGAATATTCAAGAGTTAGATGGGGCATTTTTCACTGTTAGAAATAAAATAAACATAAGGGCAAATAAAACTTCTTCCAACCTGTTACCAAAGCTCAACTCATAATATATTCTACATTTTAGAAAATCACTAGAATATCAATATGCAAGCCTTCTCAAACATTCGGGTTATTGATCTAACCCATGTCATCGCAGGGCCTTTCTGCACCTATCAACTTGCGGTAATGGGTGCAGATGTCATTAAAATCGAACCCCCGCACAATCCGGACATGACTCGGGCTAACGGGCATGATATTCCCCATGGTGAAAATGGACTTGGTTTTTCTTTCACTTCACAAAATGCTAACAAAAGAGCAATCGGCCTCGATATTAAAAGCCCCAAGGGCAAAGAAGTACTCACCAAACTCATTGAAACTGCAGACGTGCTAGTGGAAAACTATCGCAGTGGCGCATTGGCAAAGCTGGGACTGGGTTATGAAGATGTCAAAAAAATACGACCTGATATCATCTATTGCTCCATGACCGGATTTGGACAGGGCGGACCTAAAGCCCAACACACGGCCTATGACAATGTCATTCAGGCATTTTCCGGACTGATGGAAGCAACCGGAAGTTCTCAAACCGCACCGATGAAAGTAGGTCCCCCGGTACTCGACTATGGTACCGGTATCCAGGCTGCGTTTGCCATCGCCGCAGCATTGTTCCAGCGAACACAAACCGGAGAAGGACAACATATTGATGTTGCCATGCTGGACTCAGCAATCATGTTAATGAGTGCTAATGTCACCTATTACGACCAAATGGGGAAATTACTGGGCAATAGCGGCAATATGAGCGCAACTAACGCCGGGTATAGTTGCTATCAGACCATGGATGGGCTTTTGATGATGGGAGCATTCACCGGAGAACAGTTAAAAAACATGTGGTGTGTGCTGGGAGATAAGGAACATGGAGACGAATTGAGATCACTCCAACCGCCAGCCATGGGGAAACATGTCGAGAAGGATACAAAACGGTTAGCGAAACTCTTCATGGAAAAAACTGCCGCAGAATGGGAAGTCATCATGAATGAAAACAAAGTACCCGCTGCCAGAGTGCGTAAGCTTGATGAGACGCTAAAACATGCCCAGCTACAGAGCCGAACCTTATTGCAGGTTCCTGAAGATTCAAGCAATGATCAAAAGCTCCCCACAGCCTCATTTAAGTATGCAGAAAATGGCCCTGCCCTTCACCGAGCTCCTCCAATGTTTGCTCAGCACACCCGACAGATTTTGACTGAGATAGGATATAGTCAGTCGCAGATTAGTGAGCTGAACAGGGAAGAAATTATTGCTACCCTGGACTGAAACACATATCTTATGCACCTCTCTTATGTACCTCCATCTCATAGTGATATCCGAAGGCTACCATTCACATAGTTGGTAAAATCATTATGAATGCTCCATAAGTGAGCGCGGGTACCATTCCCCCACTTCCCCAGACCAGAAACGTGAAAACCGGCTGATTCCGTTAGAAGTCAATCTCAAATAAACAGAGTCATCTGTATTTTCTATCTTTTGCACTGTCCAGGCATGGACATTGTTGCCTCCGTTATTCATACTACCGAAATCCAAAACTACCGATATTAGTAATATGTAGAGGGATAAGATGAACAAAAATCATATCTAAATGGCGCGTTTCTGGCCAAAAAATAATTACGCGGAGGAATATAATGACGACTAAACTATCGAGGCGGGAAATACTAAAGCGGATTGCTGTAACCGGAGGTTCAGTGCCTTTGGTAAAAGCAATGGGCATTTTGGGGCTGGCCCATGTCCCGGAAGCAGCTTTTTCCCATGACTCAGCAGAAGGAATCAACCCCCAACAGGGAGCCGGCAAGACAGTAGCCATCATTGGTGCTGGATTGTCAGGTCTGACAGCTGCCTATGAACTATCAAGACGAGGTTATGAATGCCACATATTCGAGGCTGATAAACGACCTAAAGGAAGAACGTTTACTGTGCGTCCAGATGGCTCTGCCGATAGCTGGTATCAGGAAGTAGGTAGGGAAAAAGAAGTCTGCTCTTTCGACGAAGTCGATGGACCTGGTTCGCTATATTTCGAAGCCGGCGCAGGCAGAATCCCCTCCCATCATCGTAATGTACTCCATTATTGTAGAGAATTTAACATTCCCCTGGAAAGTTATATCTTTGGCAGTCGCAGTAATCTGGTTAGGAGCGACAGCATTAATAATGGTAAACCTGTCCAGCTTCGCCATTTCAAACATAACTTAAGGGGTTATCTGGCTGAGATGTTCCGAACCGCAGACTCAAGTCGACTGGACGGCCAGATATCTGAAGAAGAAAAAACCAGACTGCTCGACGCCTTGAGCAAATCCTTCGGTGAGCTTGATAACAATTATGAATACGAAGGTGGGTCTCATGCAGGATACTCAGTGCAGCCGGGTGCAGGCAACCAACCCGGTGAATTGTTTAAACCGTTTGCCTTCGCGGACCTCCTGAAAGCAGAAAAAATCTGGAATAGTCAGGTCTACAATGATATGCGTTATTACTGGCAAACCAGTTTAATGCAACCAATAGGAGGCATTGACAACATTGCAGCAACCTTCCTGCGACAACCTGCTAACAATGGAAAACTGGTTGGGAACCTGGTTCAGCTGAACACAAAGGTAAATAGTGTCTACGTCAACAAGACCCCTGGCAAAGTCGAAATTACCCATCAACACGTCGACCACCTGGGTAATCCCACTGGCGAAGCTGAAGAGCTATTCGTCGCAGATTACTGTGTTTCTACCATCGCACCGTCACTACTGGGTAAAATTGATCACGATTTCGATGAAACATTCGCAGATGCCCTGTTCACTGGAGTTGATAATGTGCATGCTGGCAAAGTTGCCTGGCAGTCGGATCGATTTTGGGAGTCTGACGATTATTACATTTACGGCGGTATCAGTTGGACCTCTGATTTCATCAGTCAGATATGGTATCCATCTGCGGGTTTCCATAACAAACGAGGCATTTTAACCGGAGCCTATGTCCGTGCGGAGGTGGGAACAGAATTTGGAGAAATGACTCGAAAACAACGAATCGCTCAGTCGCTGGAAGATGGCATCAGACTACACCCTGAACTCAATCCAAGCCACAATCCAATGTACCATGATGTCAGCAAAGCAATGACTATCTCCTGGCAGAATATGCCATTTCGGGATGGAGGCTGGTTCACCTGTAGTCAGGAACAACGAGATAACGGGTATCAGACTTTGTTAAAAGGGCAAAACGGCACTCTATTCATGGGGGGCGATGCCATGAGTTATACTCCTGGCTGGATGGAAGGCGCTATCGCTGCAGGTGTCATGGCGACGAACAACGTTGTTAAAAACACTGAATTAAGCAGGCAAGCCTAGGTTAGTCAGACGGGTATATTCGAGTCTGAAATACTTCTCAGGCCAGGAATACCCTATAGACCAGGAAGGTTTTAGAATGCGAAGTGCGTGCAATACGCACTTCGCTTCTTTTTCTATTTATTTTCTTTTTATTCGTTTTCCCGCAAAGACTCCCGAACATCAGTCGTAGGGAGAAGACTGATTCTCCGGTCGGGTTTTAAACCATTTAAAGGTCCACATATACTGCTCTGGTGCGAGCCGAACCATGGCTTCAAGCCCCCTATTCATCAATACAGCGCTCTGCTCTGGCGATGATGACGACAAGTTCTCCATCGGTTCGGCAAACTCAAAAGTGTAAATACCTGTTTCAATGTCCAGTCGGGTCATACAGGGAACAGCCTTTGCTTTTCCAAGCCGGCAAAGACGACCTAACGTAGTGAGAGTCGAGGTTTGCACGCCAAAAAAAGGCGCGAAGGTAGTGTACTTTGCCTCACCAAAGTCTTCATCGGGCAGGTAACATACCACATAGCCTGCTTTGATTCCCGAGATCAAATGCCGTAGCCCATTTTCTCTCATAAGAATCAGGGAATCATTGAACCTCGTCCTTGAGCGATGCATTTTCAACGTCAGCAGATCATTCTTCTGAGGTTTCATGGTCACAACCATGGGACTATTCCTCGAAACCGCAATACCACTCGCCTCTAGCCCCATAATGTGTGGTGACACAAGAATGACACGTTTATTCTCAGTAAGACTCCGATATTTTTCTGGATCAGCACATTGGACGATTTGCTCTAATCGCCGGGGCGACGCCCACCATATGGTTCCCATATCCATTAGCATGGCACCAAAAACCCGATAGTGATTCACCATCATTCGATGGCGTTCTTCATCTGAAAGCTCGGGGAAACACATCAAAAGATTAGTGATAACAATCTTCCTGCGTTTATGGTTACGCTTACGCATCTGGTCACCCAACCAGGCACCCAACCGCATAACCATTTTCCTTGGCAACCAATGTATTAGCCACAAAACAAAGAACATCATCCAGGTTCCCCAATACCGAGGAAGTAAAAAAGAAAATTGAAATCCTGGCATCGAGAATCAAAATCTCACAATAGGATAGATGGAAGAAGGGATAGACAAAATGGAATCAATAAACATCAGTTTATTGGTGTTGGTGTTGGTGTTGGTGTTGGTGTTAGTGTTGGTGTTGGTGTTGGTATCGATATCAGTATAGGTAGTGTATTGCTGCCGCCATTTTAACACCAGCCTATTGATTTAAAAATAAGTTGAGTAAAGTCGAAAAATCTTGCGATATCGGGGGCGTCAAATCCCATTAGACCCAGCTCCAGTTTCCAGTTTCCAGTTATCCAGTACCCAGTTATAGAGAGCGTTTGATTTCTTCTTTACGCTTGGCCACATAGGCCTCTAATTCTTCTTCAATGGACGGATCCATAGCCGGTTTTTCATAATTAGCCAGACAGGCTTGCCAAGTCTCGGTAGCTCTTTCAGTTGCTGTTTTCTCTCCGTCCAACTCCCATACTTCATAGTTACGCCAATCAGAAAGCATCGGAGTGTGGAAAGCATCCTTATAGCGAGCCAGAGTATGGGGATGATCAAAGAACTGGCCCCCAGTAGGCACCTGGGAAATAGCGTCATAAGCAAGCTGTTCTTCGTTCACTTCGATGGGGCGAACGGTTTGTGCCATCATTTGCAATAACTCAGCGTCCAATACGAACTTTTCGAAAGAAGCAGTGAGTCCACCCTCCATCCAGCCTGCAGCATGGTAAAGCAAATTACTGTGGGCCATGACACAAGACCAGATCGACATTTCTGATTCATAAGTTGCCTGGGCATCAACAGTATTACTCGCCGTGGCATTACTGCAACGAAAAGGCAGTCCGTATTTCCTCGCCAATTGCCCAGATGCCATTGCCGCTCTGGCATATTCTGGTGTTCCAAATGCGGGAGCGCCAGTTTTCATGTCTACATTAGACGTAAAACTCCCGTACATCACTGGAGCGCCTGGCCGAGTGAGCTGAGTCAAAACGATGCCACACAGCGCTTCAGCGTTTTGTTGCGCCAACGCACCGGCGAGGGTAGTGGGTGTCATTGCCCCCATAAGCGTAAATGGAGTGACTGCGACACATTGCCCATGCCGGGACATTGCCATGAGACCGTCCGACATTTCCGCATCAAATCGACGAGGCGAGTTTACTGAAATAACTGTAATACACGATGGATTGATCGCCATTTCATCGAGGGAGAGCCCTCGGGAAATAGCAGAGATGTTAATCCCATCCATGGCACGCTCTTCGCCTATGGACGTATTGAGCCAGACTTTATCGGTATAGGTTGCATTAGCGAGATAACAATCCAGGTGCCGCGTAAAGGCGGGTAATTCCATGGGTGGAGTAGGCTGGTTTCCAATACCATGGATGATGTCAAAGGATTGAGTCAGTTTAAGTAGGCTCTTATAGTCATCAAAATTACCTCTTCGACGGCCATTAATCCTGTCGTGGACGTTTGGTGGGCCGCCTACCGAGGTTGTACAAATAGAGTTACCGTCCAATATCATCCTATTCGATGAGTTTCTTGGAGTTAGCGTCACTGAAGACGGCACCTCTCTCAATGCATCAAACACAATTTCCCGGTCTATTCTCACCTGCCCCGTTTCTTCATTAACCACCGCACCCGCAACCTTGAACAAATTTCTTGCTGACTGGCCCATAAATTCGATACCAATTTCCTCCAGGATTCTCAAGGAATTTTGGTGAATTATCTCGAGTTGTTCGGTTGTCAGTATTTCCAGCGGCGCCATACAGTTTCGCATGGTTTTATAGTGCGAAGTCGACGGCACATCTTTATTTTCTGAGCCTGATCGATTTCTGTTTCTGCGTTTAGGCATCGGTGGGTCCTGATCAAAATTTGTCAATGAAGCGGCGAATACACGTTATGGGGTTCATTTGACCTCAATCCGTTCTGGTCAGGTAACTCTATGTCGACAAATCATCCATACTTTTCGACGCCCAGAGGAGCTTGAGCTAGTTGGCTGGACCTCTCAAATCCGACGCACGGAACCGAATGCGCCGAACCTGGTGTATGGAGTTTACTACATCGAACCGGGCTGGATTCAGACTCTGTTCTTAACGCTTCTTTTACTAGCCACGGAACATTTACCCTATAACAGTAATCCTGCGGCACTCACGAACAGCACCAATTGTAAACCGCTTTCAAACTGGGAGACCGTGATTTTCCGAAGAAACATTCGCCCCACGAAAACCGCCGACATCGCCGAAAATACCAAACCTACCAAGAGCCAAACCCGATCAGTATCAAGCAGCCCAGTCCCATAGTAGGAATTGATCTTCGCCACGTTCGCGAGTACGGAGGTTGCTGCCATTGCACCAACAAAGGACTCCTTACTGATCTTCATTTCCCTGAACAACAGGGCTTTTACAATGTTACCGCTTCCTAGTAACCCTGAAACAAAACCATAGGCAGCAGAACCAAGAACGATACCCATCATTCCTGGACGTATTCCCTTAAGCCATCTGAATCGCTCGATAAAAAGATAAAATAGGATGCTTCCACCAAGACAACGTTTTAATAGGTCAGCAGGTAGATCATATAACAACTCAGCCCCCAGATAGGCAAAAGGCACGCTCACCACAGACATTATCCCGACCAGTTTCCAGTCAATATACTTTCCAAATACCACCGTTTTAGTCACCGTAGAAGCAATAAACAATACGGTTGCAAACGCAATGGTTTCTTTGACAGGAAGCAGGTAGGAACCCAGAGATAGGAAAACCAGGGCTGTGCCAAAGCCAAAAACTCCGGAAATGAGAGCGGAGACAAAGCCGAGTAGAACAAACAAACAGGTAGGTGATTTCCATAATGATCCGGTACAGCGAATTACGTAAACGGTATGGGGTGCAATACTACACCCCCTCTGATCATAAATCCCGCACAACCAACCAGAAATAGCTTAGAACGAAAACAGGTCTTTCATCTTATCCATAGATCCACTCATCTTCGCCATCAATGGGTAGGAAACATCACCCTAATCGCGACTTTCAGGTTTCCAGCCCGGTGATCGAAAAATGTAACCCAATGCCTCAGATAGATTTTTTGCACGGAAAACATCTTTGGCAATAGACCAGAATTCATGGACATTAACCACTAGAGGATTCCAACTTCCCACTGGCGTCGTAATGCCGTAGACCACTTTTTCCTCCTCCATTTGATAGGTACCAAACATTCTGTCCCATATAATCAAAATACCCCCATAGTTCTTGTCGTGGTACTTTTTGTTAGAACCATGGTGCACACGATGGACCGATGGAGTATTGATAATCCGATCCAACCAGCCAAGCTTTCCGATTTTCTCAGTATGCAACCAGGTCTGGTACAGTACGACAATGGAAATCGCAATGATGGTTTGAATTGCACTAAATCCGATGAGAATCATGGGAACGAAAAATATCCATTCGATCACTCCTTCTATCCAGGCCAAACGCAGACTGGTAGTGAGATTGTATTCTGGGGAAGAATGATGAACGCTGTGATAGGCCCATAAAATTCGAATCTCATGTTCAAATCTATGCATCCAGTAATAGGTTAAATCTGCCGCTAATATAGCCAAAATCCATGACCACCACTGATGCTCAATGGAAAGTGGGGCATAGCGCTGAGTTAAAAATAGACCAAGAATGAATACTAATCCGTAGAGAGTTCGCTCAAGCAGGACATTTCCCGTCGCAATCACAAAATTTGACACCGACTCACCCAAATTCCTTCGCCTACCGGAGAAAAAGTCCAGGACTGTCTCCACGATGATCATGACCAAAAATAGCAGCCCAATGATCTCTAACACACCGAATGTTTCTGAAAATGCCTCGAACTGCTGCTCAATATAATTCACAATATTCTCCAAACCAAAAACCCATCAAAAAACTTATCTGAACCGTTCACTCGAAACCCCGATGATTTATAAAGGCGCTAAAAAATTAGTCAATAAAATATACATCCTTATTCAAAAATCAATTGAATGAACATACGTTCATTCAATATAATGCTAGCTGAATAAAAAATCAATGCAAACATGTCAAAAAAAGAACGAACAACCCTCCCCCGAGAGGAATCAACTAAACGGCGTCGGGAACTCATTGTAAATACCGCCATTGAGTGTTTCGCAGAGAAAGGATTCCATCAAACGAGTGTCCGCGATATTGCGTCAAAAGCAGAGATCAGTCTCGGTAG
>JAALKB010000101.1 GCA_011088265.1 Gammaproteobacteria bacterium | reverse complement strand
AATGGATGTGAAATATCCCGCGGCTTTCTTCGCATCCATTTCGACTTTAGCGTCGGGGGGAATACTATCTTCGGGGATAGGAACCCGTTCGATAATTTCTATGCCCTGGGAGGTGACGGCGTCGTATTTCATATTGCTCATCGAAATAAACCGGTCGATCCGCGTTATCCCTAACCAATTCAATACATCAGGCATTAACTCCTGAAACCGCATATCCTGCACTCCAGCAACACATTCTGTTCGCTCGAAATAATGTTCCGCAGTATCACCGCCGGTTTGGCGCTTCCTCGCATTATAAACAAGGAACTTTGTCACCTCACCCAATGCACGACCTTCTTTTCGGTTGTAAATAATTAATCCTGCTCCTCCTTGCTGGGCAGAAGCAATGGCGTCTTTAATGCCATAGACCAAATATGGACGGCAAGTGCAGATATCTGATCCGAATACATCCGAACCATTACATTCGTCATGGACCCGGCAGGATAACTGCTTTGCCGGGTCTGTGATCGCTTCTATTTCACCAAATACATAGGCCGTAATACCACCGATGGGTGGTAGAAAAACCTTCAAGTCAGGGCGAGTCACCAACTCTGAAAACATCCCTCCGGTTTGCTCAAACAACGTTCGTCTTAATGCATGTTCATCAGTATTAAACCGCTCTGCAATGCCGGGTAAGTACCACACTGGTTCAATGGCAATTTTAATCACATTCACCTCCCCAGACTCCAGTAACACGACCCCATCCGGTTTCAATGAATCTCCATCTCCATTTGACTTCGAGCTAGCAGATTCAAAATGACTTGATTCAGAGCTGACTGGTCTGGGGTTGATGAGTTCAGGCACGCTCAATCTGGCACGAGTAATAGCAATAGTGGGTCTCACATCTACTCCATCCTCAATGAAACTGGCAAACGATTCCCCCACGACATGCCCCCAGGGGTCAATGGAGACAATTTTGTGAGGGTCACTCCATTGCACAAAAGGACCAATCTGCATCGCCGGAGCGGTATTGGTCAGATCGGGTTTATGAAGTGGATCAAGGCTGCCTGCTGCCACCGCCAAAGCGCGATAAACCGCATAGGAGCCTGAATAGGCACCAATGGCATTTCGTTCTCCAGAACCCGCCGGAGTAGCGACCACTGGACCTCTTCTTGCTGCATCCGGTGCGCCCCATTGAATCCCAATCGGTGTTTGATCACCGGTGGGATGGGATGTCAAAACGATGTGTTTCATCGGTGGGTTCGGTTCTCGCATAACGGACCTCTTTCATTAGGGAAGAATATAGACACTTTCCCTGGACCACGAAACCCAAAGAAAAGTGCCATTATTTGATGCGCTTTCACTAAATCCAATTTGATCCAGCTCCTTTTGAAACAACTGTATACGCAGCTCGAAACCGCTGTCCGTCTCTACCAATAAGGTTACCATGGCGCCAACGAACTCCTCACTGATCAACCGACAGCGAAACTGATTATCACTGGGCTGATCGGCATGAGTTTGGTTGATATGGGTACGGCTGGAATTGGACGAATCATCATCCACTGACAAACTCATGGCATCTGCGCTGATCACTAGCCCCAGATGGGAGCCTTGCAGACATGCACGATCAACCGGCAAGTTTGCCTGTACTAAACCAATTTCTGTATCGATTGTAACGCTGGACCCATCCATTGATTGAAGACTCCCGCTAAGAATATTGTTGGAGCCAACAAAATTGGCAACAAATTGGCTTGCTGGCTTCCTGTACACCTCTTGGGGAGTACCAATTTGTTCGATAACGCCTTTGCTCATAATCACCACCCGATCAGCCATGGCAAATGCTTCAGATTGACTGTGGGTAACATACACAAACGTAATGCCCAACTCCTTTTGTAAACGGGACAACACACCTTGCATGCGCACCACCAGGTTTGCATCCAGTGCACTTAAAGGTTCATCGAGCAGCAGTACCGGTGGTTCTGTAACCAACGCCCGGGCCAAAGCGACCCGCTGCCTTTGCCCACCGGAGAGCTGATCAATGGACCGATCTGCAAATTCTTCGATTTCCATCCTCGACAGCCATTCGAGAGCTCGGCGTCGACGCTCCCCGGTTTCAATTCCTCGCATCTTCAAGCCAAACTCAACGTTTTCTATCACATTAAGAAATGGAAAAAGCGCTAAAGACTGCCAGACCATGGGAGTATTTCGCTCCGATGGTTTGAGCTCATTGATACGTTCACCATTTAACCGTATCTCTCCTTCAGTTGGGGTTTCCATGCCTGCAAGCATGCGAAGCGTGGTGGTTTTTCCACAGCCGCTGGATCCCATAATGGCGATAAATTCTCCTTTTTGAATACTCAGATTCATTTTTTGCACGGCCGCCACATCACCGAAATACTTAACGACATTCTCGAAAACGATTTGAGGCTCCTGATGCATATCACCCATAATTTCTTCAGTTGCTTTCATATCACTTTTTTCTAATCCGACTCATGATTCCTTACCCATGAGTCCTTAAGGTGTTTTAGGAGAGCGAAAACTAAAAAATAGCTGCGCAATAATTACCAGTGTCATCGAAGTAAAGAATACAAATGTACCAATGGCATTAATTTGGGGATCGATATTACCCTGCAAAATTTCAAGAATAATGACCGGGATAGTTTTGTTCAGCCCCGACACAAACCAGGCCACGGCAAACTCATCGAATGAAACCGCCATGGTTAGGCACAGCGCAGAAATAATGGAAGGCGTGGCAAATGGGATAACGACTTCTTTCATCGCAGCCCATTCACTAGCGCCCAGATTCCAGGCAGCGGACTCCAAATCCGCATCCATCTGCTGCAAGCGTAATCGAATGACCGCCATGGCAAACGGAGCGCACAACACGGTGTGGGCCAGGATAATGGTCCAAAGCTGACCAGACACACCAATCTTTGAAAACCAGGCCAGCATCGCCAACGCCAAAATAATCAGGGGCACTGTGGGGGGTAATAAGGCTAATGCAAGATAGGTATTCTTGAACCGAAACTGGTATCGAAAATCAGTATAGGCAGTGCAAAAACCAATGATTGTGGACAGGATACCCACTGAGACCGCCACAATAAGACTGTTCCTCGCGGCTTCCCACACATCTGGATCACTGTAAATGGTTTCGTACCACTTAAGCGTGAATGAACCAAGGGGAAGAGTGGGAAAACGATCGGAGTTAAAGGAAAAAATAATGCTGGTGACGATGGGTGTAAAAATAAAAATAAAAATAAAGGCCAGATAAACGATCAGTATTGCCCGAATTATGCGTTCAGAATTTCTCATGACTTTTTACGGTAGGCATATTTAATCGATGCAAAAGCCACAACCATCAACGTCACCATCATGATCACCGCCACTACCGCAGCCCTTGGCCATTGTTGACCTGACTTCGTGGTATCAATAATCATAATTGGTAGGGTCGGCGGCTTCGACCCACCAAGATAATAAGGGCTAACAAAATCACCAAACGATAAAATAAAACAAAAAACCGCGCCAATAATCAGTCCCACCCTGGCGGATGGAATAATCACTTTTACAATGGTCCAAAAACCATTCGCACCCAGATTCTGAGCGGCCTCCACCAAACGCCGATCCACGTTAGCGATGGGCAGGGTTTGCAAAATAATCACCAGAGGCAGCGTTAGTGTCATATAACCCACCATAGTGCCAAACTTCGTATTCAGCATGGTATAAGGGCCGAGCCCAACCCAACCCAATACGTTATTTACAACGCCAGATTCGGCGAGGATGACATACCAGGAAAAAGTCCTCACCAGATAGCTGGTGAAGAAAGGTATAATGAGAAAGAAAATTGCCCACCGACGGGTATTTTCTGAAACCTTAAACGCCAATGCATAGGCCGCTGGGAATGCCAGACAACTCGCGACTACCGTGGCAAGAGATGCAAGGCCAATGGTGAGAAAATAGGAATCCCAGAAATAACCTTTCCCCATCATCTTTACCCAATTCTTCATTTCAAAGGCTTCGGTCATGCGGTAGTTCTTCACCAGAAAGAAGGTCATCGCAATGGTGAACAATAAAGGCCCAACAAAAAATAGAAGCTGCCAAAAAATAACCGGTAGTCGCCACGTCAGCGCATAACCATCGACTTTACTGCCTATTCTTCCAACCGCCTTTTTTTGAGTATTTATTTTCATCTCTTAAGCCATATCTCAAGCCATACCCAAAAATACAAAGCGGGTGGTTTCCCACCCGCCGTTCGCTGAACTACCAAGCGATATTGTAACAAATATCGCCACTTGATCACCGCATAAGCGAAATTACGCATTCTTATATTCTGACCAAAAATCGTTCCAATCTTCCAGCGACTGTCGCTGTGGAATGTCCCGATAATGAATACGCCCTTCTTCGATCAATCGAATCGGGTTATTTATCGCCCCCTCAACCTGGCCGGTTCGCTGGGCTTCAGTCATGTTCGCTGCCTGCAAGGCAGATACACCACCATTTGTCACACAAAACCCAGGATATGCTGCCATTTCCGCAGATCTTACCTGCCCCTCTGGGGAAAGCATGTATTGGATAAACTGATTCACTAAACCAGCTTTTTCAGAACCTTTACCAATGCAATAGGATTCGGTCCACTGGATTCCACCTTCCTTGGGAACCACCGAAGCAACCGGCGCACCATCTTTTTCAAGTACTCCCGTGATCCAGTCACCAATGCCACACATAGCAAGCATTTCACCATTTTTCAGAGAATTAAATGTACCACCATAATCGAAGAAGCCGCCAACCTGTGGTCTAAGGCTCATCGTGGTTTCCTGAACTTTATCCCAGGCACCGCCATCGATATCAAAAGGTCCGGGCTTGGCATTACCGTTATAAAGACTCATCATACCAAGGCTTGGGAGGTGCCAGTCAAAATGACCAACCTTACCAGCTAACTCAGGCTTCCAGAAACACTGGTAGCTCATTGCTTCCTCAGCGGTCACGTGATTTTTGTTATAGGAAACACCTAAATGACCAAATCGAACCATGGCCGAAAATAACTTTCCATCTTTCCAATGCCCCGGAAATTGGGTGAAATCATCATACAGAAAATCATCAAAGGGATAGTCATCGGCGTTTAGCTGTTCAATGTACCCGGACTCATTTAGCTGCTGAACGAATTCGCCGTCAGAGAGAATGATATCGTAAGTTCCAGGTGGAGATTGGGCAATCAGCGCCACCATATTATCACCACCGGCGTAATACTTAGGCTTGAACTTAACATTGTTCCTCGCTTCGAACTCAGAAACCACATCAGGTTCACCGTGACCATACCAGGCTAGCATATTGATCTCGACTGGATCTGCACTGGCCTTATTGGTTGTCAGGATCATCGGCATTGCTACAACGCTGCTGACAATAGTGGACTGCTTAAGAAACTTTCTACGCAACAAATCTGTTTTTTCAGTCATTTTGATCTCCAATTACTGATTATTAGCCATTACCATTAAAGGTCTAAACATCATCACAATTTTTCAGCCAATTTCCGGAAAAATGTCCTCGGGCTTGAAGTTCCGAAAGCTTGCGAGCGTTTGACGGTTGCATTGTGCCGAATATCAGAGTCAGAAACAACACAAGAAACTACTTTGTATTTCTCCCTCATGGACTCAGAAGCAGGATTTTCCTCCACACAAACCGCTGCTATTCCCCCAACAACCCCTCCCTGTCTTTCCACCAATTCAATGCCCGATGCCATGGTTCCCCCGGTTTCGATCCATTGATCAACCAAAAGAACCCGGGTTCCCTTTGCAAACGCTGGTTTTCGCATCTCCATCTCCTGGGGTTTTCCAGAGTAGTTCAGCATTGGTACAACATCGAAATCTACGGGGATCTTGCCGCCCTTTCGGATGGTTAGAAATCCCTTCCCAAGCCGGGTTGCCATGCCCGCACCTAAAACAAAACCCGCTGCATCGAATCCCGCAACTACATCAATCTCATCCGAATTAAACGGTGCACATAAATCATCCAGCATGTCGTGAAAAGATTGACCATTCACATAAGCGGCGGAGGGGTCGAGCCAGGCATATTTTTCTCCTCGAGTTCTCGGCGCCATCAGATCCAGATACCACCGATGATTTCGGTCGCTGGATTGGCCATGGTTTTTCCTATTCAGGGCAGCCTGGGCTTCGTTTGATAGACGAGCCTTTTCAATCAGCCGACGAAGTTTGGTCGGACTAATGTGATAAAAATCACCGTCATGATTAATACCGGTTGCAACCAAAACGGCATCCAGGTCATCGACGTATCGATGGATGTTCCAGGGAGTAATACCCGACGCCAATGCTAATGCCTGATCACCCACACCCTGGCGAAAGGTGGCGACCTTAGCAGTTCCTGCCTCTTCCCCAGTAGCGACACCCGAAGTAGTCACCACATCCATCCAACCCGCTCCAAGCTCAGCGGCAGCAAGGTAGTCTTTTTCATCCACCGGACGTTGTTTCTTGAATGCAGTTCCACCGAAGTACAAGCCGTTCCAGCCACAATCTGCTTTGGCGTCCATGATTGCCTTCGCTTCCTCCTGATCATCCATCGCCCTATTTTCATCAATTCGTGCATCGTCGGCCCAATATCCGTCGACCTCACACCCCGTTTCGCAAAGCTCAGCGAGGGTAGCGAAGGCATGAAGCCCCGTCACCCCCAAAAAATTCACGCCTAACCAAAGGGAAGGAAAACATGGTCGAATATGCCGAATAATGGGAAGGAACTCGTCCACACCAAAGTCGTGATTAATCAAAAAAACACCGGCCACTCCCTCCTTGATCGCGATTTGTACGTTTTTATGGGTCTGTTCATTATTCAACACATGAATAACGGGCAGTATCGCCGGCCCCTGGGTTTTGAAATATTTTCTTAATGCGTAACGGTTCATTATATTTTTTCAGGGTAAGTCAAATCATCATTCAGACATATCTGGGCATCAAACAGCTTCATTTCCCGCGATGTCCTCATACCAGACATCTGGCCTCTCTTCGATAAACGTCGACATCAGGGACTTACACTGCACATCATCAATCAATGAAACTTCAACGCCGTGCTCCCTTAGAAAATCAATATTTCCCGGGAAATTTACGTCTTCACCGACCACAACCCGTTTAATTCCGAAATGCAAAATGGCTCCTGTACACATCATACAAGGGCTCAAAGTGGTGTAAAGAACAATGTCTGAGTAATCCGGTAACACCCCGGCATTGCGTAAACAGTCGGTCTCGCCATGCATCACCGGATCGTTTTCCTGAACACGTTTGTTGCGACCACGCATGATCACCTGCCCATCTTTTACCATCACAGCTCCAACCGGAACTCCCCCCTCGTCATATCCGCCTTTGGCTTCAAGATAGGCTTCTTTCAGGAACACCCTGTCCTGTCGATGATTATCTGTACACATTAGGAACGACTCCGAAAAATGATCGAAATGATGATCTAAAAATGATAAACGTGCTCATCATTGATCTGCTGGGAAAAATGTTACGGGTACCGATTTTTGCTTTAGCAGGTCAATGGCCGGAGATTGTGTTTCAGGAAGTGCAATCACCATCGCACCAATAGAAAATTGCAATACCGTTCCAACCACTAACATGTCTGGATATCGAGTTGAATACAAAGTGAGTTCCGACTGATCACTTCGCCTACCCGCCTGACGGATGCATTCCATCTCGGCCACCGCAATAGGATTATTCATCTGCACGATCTGATCGTGGGCTTTAACAATTAGCTCATCACCCTTTACCAATACAGCCCCCACACTAACCCCATCATTGGATTCGGCGGTGCTGGCCTCGGCCCGAGCAAGTCCGATAAAATGAGAATGAGTCTGAAAACGATTCAAAGAATTTCCCCTCTATAAGGTTACTTGAAGTTAATGCTAACGTATCTGCGACGGGTCTCACCAACCCAGTCTAAAACCACACAGGCTAAAACCACACAGGATCAAATAGAACCACTCAAATCGCTTCTTTCAGATTCGTTCATCATCTGCCCTCATCCCTGATAATGAAACCAACCCGATACTCTATTCAAAATGGCCAATGCAGCGCTACTTATATAATGGACCTAACCTAAATAATGATAAACAAATTGGCATCCGTTCGCCAGTTGGTGTACATTAAATTTTAACGCCCCAGGAAACGGATCAAAGGGGCTCATTTCTTCGACAACTTCATCTACAACGCCATTGGAACCCAAAATGAATGTAACCATTGTTGACCATCCCCTGATTCAACACAAACTCACCCTAATGCGTCGAAAAACAACACCAACCAGCGCGTTTAGACAGCTCGTCAATGAAATCGCAATGTTGCTGGGTTATGAAGTAACCCGGGATCTGGCACTGACTAATCGGACCATCGAAACGCCTTTGGAAGAAATGCAATCTCCTGTATTAGCAGGTAAAAAACTTTGCTTTATTTCCATTTTACGCGCCGGCAATGGTCTACTCGATGGCATGCTCGCCCTGATGCCCTCGGCCAGAGTCGGGCACGTAGGACTTTACCGGGATCCGGCAACCTTAACCGCAGTAGAGTATTACTATAAAGTGCCCCAGGATATCGGAGAACGCTTGTCCATTGTCGTCGACCCCATGCTTGCCACCGCAAATTCTGCGATCGCCGCAGTAGATCGTCTCAAACAGGGCGGAGCGGGGAAAATGAAATTTGTCTGCCTACTAGCAGCACCGGAAGGCGTCCGTGCATTTAACGCAACTCATCCGGACGTGCCAGTTTATACCGCCGCAGTGGACCGTGAGCTGAATGACCACGGATACATCCTACCCGGATTGGGAGATGCCGGCGACCGCATATACGGCACCAAGTAAGAGGTTCAATTAAGCCACGATGAGCCTGAGATTATAAGAGAGCATAGGAGGCCATAGGAATGATAAAGTGTTGCAACGACCTATGAACCCACCCCTCTGAACGGCCATTCAACGGTACCCGTTGATTACAAAAAATACTTGCCAGGCGGGCGTTCCAGCTAGTTTACGTGAGCCAAAAATTTTGCCACTCTCGATTGCGTTCTGCACATCAACGGAAACATGACTATCCGTTCTGTCTAAGAAATTCTATTAGCAGCGTCGATATCTTTTCGGGTTGGTCCTCCATGGCGAAATGGCCACAATTCTCGAGTATATGTAGTTCAGATCCCGGGATCGTTTCGCGCAACTTATGTGCCCAGTCGACTACCTGCCAGGCGTCCTCTGCTCCCCAGATTAACTGCACAGGGATCCTAGCTAATTCTGGGTATCGAGCTGAATACTCATCGGTATGTTTCGGGTCATAATGCATGACCTGATGTTGAAACAGGCTGCCCTGCCCAACAGGGTTGCAAATGAAGTCAAGGAACACTTCCATGGAAGTTTCTGCCAGCCGTTCCTTGTTTTGTACCGTGGAGTAAAGCCATTCACGAAAATGTTCACGGTGTTCCGCTTCTGGTGCCTTGATCAGTTTTTCAAGACCGGCCTGCATTTGCTCATGGGTTCTTTTAGATGGCCAACTATCAAAGCTCACCACATCGATCATGGTAAGCGAATACACCCGGCCGGGTGAGTCAATAGAGAACCTCTGCGCCACACCGCCGCCGATATCGTGAGAAACAACATGGACCTTATCTAAACCCCAATGGGCCAGAAGCTGTTCAAGGATGGGTACCTGCCCACTCACAGAGGTATCAATTTCCGGACTCCAGGGGCGTTCGGAGAGGCCATACCCAAGCAAATCGAATACATGGACCCTGTGTCCTGCATCTACCAGAGACGGCAGGATATTTCTCCATATATAGGATGATGACGGTGTGCCATGAATTAGTACGACTGGGGAGCCTTCCCCGTGCACGCCATGGGCTATGCGGGTACCGTTGATAAGTACATGTTCGTTAACGTGGTGATGTATTTGATTATCCTGAATAAATCGTCCGAGCAGATCATGCATCAGGGATTGCCATGAATCAAATGAATTGTTATCATAATTTCATCTATTTTTGTCATGCAAGATTTGTATTGTGAATAATCTCCGATTTGACATCGATGTGTTGCAGGCAATTTGTGCGATCGAAGATTTTGGCAATGTCACCAGGGCCGCGAATTATCTGGCTCTGTCTCAATCAGCCGTATCGCACAAAATCAGACGACTGGAATTACGCCTGGGATATGACCTTCTGACCCGGCGACCTGGCAACTCCAGCTTCACGGAAGAAGGACAAAGACTGCTGAACTATGCCCGGCGAATCCTTTCATTGCATGATGAAGTACTCGTGAGCCTGACCCGGACTCCATTAACAGGACGAATTCGTCTGGGTATGACCGAAGACACAACCGGTGGTGGGCTGGCTCGAATCCTCGGACGGTTTTCCAGAATTAATCCTGAGGTAAGTGTTCTTACCCATGTGAGTCAAAGC
This sequence comes from Gammaproteobacteria bacterium, assembly GCA_011088265.1. Classification (GTDB taxonomy): domain Bacteria; phylum Pseudomonadota; class Gammaproteobacteria; order Arenicellales; family Poriferihabitantaceae; genus WLWV01. The sequence goes on along the minus strand of JAALKB010000101.1, from coordinate 3,304 downwards.
CGCACTCTAGAAAGGGAATTAATGCAAGGAGAGATAGACCTTGCCATCATGCAGCTATTCAAGCATGAGGTTAAAGCGAACGACATTATTCTGACTGAAGACAAATTGCACTGGGTCGCGTCTTATGATTTTTCACCTGATAAATCGCGTCCGATTTCGTTTCTGGCATTTGACGACAACTGTTTTTACAAAGATTGGGCACTACAAAACACACATCCCAATCTTTTCGGTTTGCGAGTTGTACTGCGTTGTACCAGTACTGCTGGTATCGTTTCAGCCGTTTCGTCGGGGCTGGGTGTAACCCTGCTTAACCAACGACATCTCACGCCCGACATGAAAATAGTGGATGATCAATTTGGACCGTCACCGCCCGATATTGTTTATATTGTCAGAATCGCAAAAAAATCTAAAAGTCCGACAGCTTTGTCACTGGCGCATGAAATAGAGAAAGAGAACAACGCAAGGTATATCAATCTCCAGGTAGCATAGAAATTAACATTCCCCGTAGTTTTCTACAGCTTGCAATGATGAAACTAACGGTCAGAACAAAAAGCGGGCTTCGCGCTATTAATGGATGAATGTCCACTTCGGGCAAAATTGAGCCCAAGCCGAAGGTTTGGTGCAACTAGATAGGGTAAGTATCGCAGTCTAATAAATTGCATCAAACCTTCAGTCGCCTCTACAATAGAACCAGTTAAATTTGGCTTTTTTAGGCTATAGTGATCGAGGCTTATTGGTACTAACTGCGACAACTCACCTATCTTTAGACTCTATGCCAACTCAGGAAAAAAATTAGGATGATGGAGTTGCTTTAGAGTGATTTGTGTCATCAACCTACTAATGCTATTCCGTCTCCAGACTGGCATCAATCAGTATTGGCAAAACGACGGGCTAAATTGGAAAAAAGTGGAGATAGCTTTGTTGATTGGGAGATTGCTAAAAAGAGACTGCGGAACTAACCAGTGTGAGGATTAAAATACTCTCACGGGCGTTGGAAGACATGAAGGGAGGACACCAGTTTTACGAGAACTAAAGTCGAGGATTAGGGAGCTACTTTCTTAATTCTGTTTTTTAGACATAAACTCTCTTCAGTCTGTGCGACTCATTCCATGAGGCTGACGAAACCATCGTTGATCTACAAGCGTGCGAAGAACCTGAGGGCGGTGCAACCATTGCCTGGTCACACTAAGCTTGAAAGCATGGTTCGATATCCTGGTGTGGAAGTCGATGACGCCGTGGAAATGACGGAACAAACCAAAGTATAACGATAGGCACGTACCGATGATGGGGTTTAAAATACCTGTTGTCGGTACTATCCTTATAGCGGACATTCGGCGTCACATAGAGTCAGCAGTGTTTTGAATTTTTGACTAGAATCTTCATATCTAGAAACAGTCGTTATTAATGCGGAAGGTGATCAACAATGGCGCGAGTCGAAGTATTCTATTCACTGCAAAGCGATTACTGTTATTTCTTGCTCGATCGACTGATCGGCCTAGCAAGAATGGACGTAGAGATTATCATTCGTCCTGTGTTGGGTGGAGTACTGCGTCTACCTGAGCGCTACCAAGATCGGGATGAATTGGAGCAACGATATTTTCAGATCGACACAGCGCGTACAGCAGCCTATCTCGGTTTTGCCTACCCAGTCCCTTCACCGATCCAGTTCAAGCCACTCTCACTCTGGATGCCTGAGGACAAGCAACCGTTGAACGAGTACTTGAACCGATTTTATGTGGGTGCGGTACGAGCGAAAAAGGGGCTTGAATTTCTTGACAATGTAGGCCGAATGCTTTGGAACGGATCAACACCCGGATGGGACGAGGGAGAGTACCTTTCCCACGCGATGGCTGGTGCCTGACTAGAACTTGAGGATGTACTGAATACCACGCCATGGAACAAAGCAAAATTAATTCTCGATGCGAACGCGCAGGCCATGATCAACGCAGGTCATTAGGGTGTACCCCTGATGATTTACTGCGGTGAACCATTCTATGGGCAGGACAGGTTCGACCAGATTATCTGGCGGATCCAATCTGAGAAGGAGTAGTAGTTCGTTAGTTGCAACTGAATGACCGTAATGGGCCAGCTTTTGCCTGCTTGCGTATCAAAAGCCGGGGGCACCCGAGAAATGCTGTTTTTTCGAAATTGGTCGGCAACCCTATACTATTCGGGAAAAATAGAGGCTTTATGTCGCTATACGTTGAATGGGCTGCGATAACAGATTAGTATACAGGTATGGCTGATAGCGTAATTTCAATATCCAAAGATGTTCTGGGTGGCACACCAGTGTTCTCAGGCACCCGAGTGCCTGTCGATATCCTAATCGAGTATTTAGAAGCGGGAGATTCCATAGATCGGTTTCTCGAAGGTTTTCCCTCTGTGACAAAGGAGATGGTATTTGGGTTTCTCGAAGAAGCAAGGGACCGAGCCATTTCAGCGGCTTCTTGAAAGTCCTCTTAGATGAGTGCGTTGATCGACGGTTGGCGCTTGAGTTCCTGGCTTCTCATAGTGTTTCTACAGTGTATCAATGTGGCTGGTCGGGTATAACAAACGGGAAATTGCTGGCTTTGGCGTCGACGGAGTTTGACGCATTTGTCACCGTTGATCAAAACCTGCGACACCAGTAAAATCTCCGAAATATTGACATGATTGTTCTGGTTATTCGGGCTAAGTCAAATAGATTAGATGATTTAAAGTTAACCCTACCAGATGCGATAGAAAAATTGGTACATGGCAAGCCGGGTAGCGTATTGATTGCAAGTGCCTAGTGCCAACTTCTAATGTGAGATTCTGGAGATTGCCGGATCGCTTTATTCGATAAAACACAGAATGCGAAATAACGCACACTTGATGCCCGTCCAATAATACGAGGTACCAAAATGCATCAATCGCACTCTAATGTTTCGGACTTCGTTCCCTGGAATAAAGGCAAGTTGATAGGTCAGCGACCCGCTCTAAAGCTTCAAGAAGTTTGGGCCATCAGAGTCCGGCTTCAAATCTCCGAAAACCTGCAAGAGCTTGCTCTTTTCAATCTTGCTATAGATAGCAAACTGAGAAGCTGTGATTTGGTCAGATTGAAAGTCAGCGACATTTCCACGATGGGTTCTGTCTCTAGCCGGGCCATGGTCTTGCAGCGGAAAACGAAAGTGCCTGTTCAGTTTGAAATTACGACGGGCACTCGTGATTCTTTGAGTACTCTCATCAGGGTAAAAGATCTTGCTCCTGAAGACCATCTGTTTAGGTGTCGTGATGTGTCAACCCTAAATAGGACAAAAAGTTAAACGGATTGTTGTAGTATTTC
>JAALKB010000100.1 GCA_011088265.1 Gammaproteobacteria bacterium | reverse complement strand
GATTAAACCAGAAATGATGAACATGCCCAGCATATAAGGCTTCAACCCGATGTGCTTCGATTAATCCGATCACCCATTTTCGTGAATCAGCACTTAAATTATCATAATGCTCTGGTTCGTCATCATTGTTTAGAAAAGGAGGGTAATGCATGAATAGGTGAATGCGCTTCTCCTGATGGTTCGCTAAGGTCTGTTCGAGCCAATCCCGCTGCTGGCATTCCAGAGGCAAACCAGATCCCAGTAGTTGTACATTGATTCCCACCACCAAAAGGTCACCATGTTCGAAGGCGAAATAATGATTGTCAAAATGCCTGCTCCAGGCATCGAGGAAAGATTGGCGCACAGTGCCCGCGGGTCCCCATTTGATGGGTTTATCACCGACGTCATGGTTGCCGGGCACGACGTGAATAGGATGTCGTAAACCCTGACACTGCGCTTTAAACAGGTTCATGGCGGTGTCGTAGGTATCACCCATGGAAGGTACCGGGTGGACGACGTCTCCCAAATGCATGACAAAGGCGAGATCCCGCTGATTGAGATCTTCGATAACATGACGCAACCGGGCATTGGCTAACTGGTTTACCTTAAAGGGAGAATTGCATTGGTTCTCTCCTTCATTGATATGGGTATCCGCTACTACGGCAAAGGAAAACAGTGGTTCGCCAGGGAAGGTTGATGGTTCTTTCATTGATGCTGTCTCGGTGTTCTATATCGGTGTCCTATATTCGTGTCTTTACGCTTCGTCCGGTCCTGATCGTTTTCCCGGCTTTATGTCTGATTGGCATGGTCGACTATCCGTTTAGAGGGATATTCTTTTTTCGGCTTTTGATAAGTAGGAAGATTGACAGCACAGTCAGAGCCCAAAAAAACCAGCAGATACCGCTGCGTAACAAAATCGAAAAACTACCTTCGGATAGGATCATCGACTGACGAAAATTGTCCTCAAGCAAAGGGCCGAGAATAAAGGCAATTAAAAAAGGCGGGGCGGGAATTTTAAATATCAACATTAGATAACCAACGCATCCCATCAATAGCATTACCAACACGTCAAACGCGCTATTGTTGATGGCGAAAGTGCCGAACAGGCAGAAAACAATGACCACTGGATAGAGTATGCGATTGGGGACCTCTGATATACGGCTGATTGCTCGAATCGAGAATTTGCCGATCATAAAAAGATAGGCGCTACTCAACATGATTCCAATAAAAAGCGCATAAATCATGGTCAGGTTTTCGACGAACATAACAGGACCCGGACGTAAACCGTGAATCATAAAGGCGCCCAAAATAACCGCGGTGATTACGTCCCCTGGTACACCCAGGGCGAGAAGAGGGATCATGGTAGCACCAGCTACTCCGTTGTTTCCGGCTTCAGCGGCCGCAACACCTTCGAGTTCACCCTTACCGAAATTGTCTGGATTTTTTGAATTGCGTTTAGCTTCGCTGTAAGAGAGGAACGCGGCAGGCGCGCCACCAATGCCGGGAATTGTACCTAGCACGACGCCAATAAAACTGCCTCGAAGAATGGACTTAAAACTTCTTTTGAAATCAGCAAAGGTTGCGCCCATACCGCTCATTTTGACCGGCTTGATTTGATCACTCACTTTTTGTGAGAAATATCGAATAATTTCGGGCAGGGCAAACAAGCCGATTAACACAGGTATAAAACTTAAGCCTCCCATGAGTTGCCAGTTATCGAATACAAATCGATTAGTACCGTAGACCATATCTAATCCGATAGTGGCGAATAGTAGTCCCATTCCAGCAGAAATAATTCCTTTGGTTAAATGCTCGCCCGACACTCCGGCGATAATGGTGAGCGAAAAAACAATCAGGGTAAAAAATTCAGGTGGACCAAACTTCAATGCAAACCCAGCCAGCACTCCAGCGAAGAGGATAAGAGACAGGTTTGAAATCAGGTCAGCGAAACAGGAAGCGTATAGCGCCATATCCAATGCCTTACGAGCTTCGCCTTTTTGGGTCAATGGATAACCATCCATTACGGTGCAAGAGGCTGCGGGTGTGCCAGGTGCCTTGATTAAAATAGCGGTAATCGATCCGCCGTATAACCCTCCCTTATAAATCCCCAATAGTAATAGGATGCCCGTGACCGGTTGCATCGTGAACGTGAAGGGAAGGGCCAGTGCTACGCCCATTGGTGTTGTCATTCCGGGAATAGCACCGATAATTGTGCCGATTAAAACACCGACAAATACAATCGCGATATTCTGAAAGGTAAGAAAAAGATAAAAGGCTTCAAGGATTGAATCAGCCATATTCAGTACTTATCCTCTTAATGATTCAAATATACCTAACGGAATAGGTATATTGGCAACGTGCACAAAGAAAAAATAGAGTAAAAAAGGGGTGCAAATAGAGATAGTGAGCAGGTACCTTGGTCTTCGTTCACCTGCAAACCACATCATTGAAGCCAGTAATACAATCGCTGGAGCAACCATGCCCAGGGTAGGCACCAGCAGATAAAATAAAAATAATATTCCCAATGTGCCAGCGAGGCGCAGACCCTGGGAAAATGGATTTGTAATTTTTACGGTACCTTCCTGAGGCTCTACCCCAGGATTAATGATCATCAACATTCCCATCAAGCCGATGATGGAAACGATAATTTTAGGCCAGAAGTCCGGTGATAAGGTAATGTGGGAAACCTGATTGGGTGTATCTACTCCAAACGGAATCAGTATCAGGAGCAGCAATATGCTAATTAACACAACGGCGATACCCAGTTTTCTTTCAGCCGACATTAGGCCACCTCTCTGGATCGAACTTCGTTGGTCATGTGTCCGAAAGTTAGAGATTGATAAAGTGCTAATGAGCACGCTGCTTCCTGGTCCGAAACCAGATAAAAGCGCAGCGATTGCTTCGAGAATTCTGCACCCAGCAATTCAATTACCCGCTTCTTAACCGCTGAACAATAGTGTTCGCTATGAATGAGTGGTCCAGATAATAGCATCAGCTCTGGTCGTAATAAGGCGCTAATGTTGCTTATTGCAAAGGCGAGACAGCTACCGGCTTTTTCAAGTGCAGAAATTGCGTTTTCGTCACCCTTATTCGCAAGTGCGATTATGTCAACAAGCCGCTGGCCTCGGGTGTGTCCACTAGTCGTGGTTTTACCAAATCGGGACGCAACGACTGCAAAACCTCCGGCGCAATCGTCCAGGGATATAAGCTCACCTTTCTCGTCTGGTACTAACATTTCCCCTACCATGCCGGAGACAAATTGAGCTCCCCGCAGTAGATGACCGTCAACAATTAAACTGCAGCCAAAAGCGAGAGAAGCATTGAGTAATGCCACGTTGTTGCATCCCTTGGCAACGCCATATCCTCTTGCCGTAATATTTTTAGCATTGGGAATACTGTCCAAAAAAACTGGAAAGTCTAAATACGGTTGCATATGAGCTGTTACCGAAACGTTGTCCCACCCAAGTAGTGATGAGCGGTGAACCATACAGTCTTTGGGATTCATTGATCCAGTAATAATTACTCCGCATCCAACAATCCTGCTTGAGTCTATATCGTGTTCTTCGATCAGGATGCTTAATGCCTCGGAGCTTTGAGACAATACGTAAGAGGGATCAGACATCTTCTTAAGCTGGAGGCGTTTTGTTGCAATGATGCCGTTAGCAAGATCCGCAATTGTGATGTTTTGTCGAAAAACGTTAATTGAAATACCGGCGACGAAGCGGCCGGTTGGATTGATTCTTAGACCAATAAATCGTCGTCCTCGCCGGTTTGATTCATCGATAACTTCTCCTTCTTCGATTAACTCAGCTTTGATCAGATCTCTGGTGATACGTGAAACTGTTGCTTGAGTTAGCCTAACCCGATTGGCGATTTTCGCTCGAGCGATGGGGCCATGGAACAATATTTCCGCCAATACCCGTCGGCGATTGCTTTCGCCAACTTCCTCTCGAGTTTGTGGCATTTTGAGGATCATAGGGAGTGTTTGTTTGATTGCGTACTGTAAGTAATTATGATACAACCAGTCTATCGTGTCAATCTCGAAGTCGGATGCGAACTAATAATTACTCAAATTTCAAGCTGAGGAGCCTTTAAGATGATGAACAAAATGAAGTTTATATTACGAGCTGCGGTGGTGCTTGTGATCTCTGCATTTATGACCGTTGCCTATGCAGAATACCCAACCAAGCCAGTTACTTTAGTCTCGCCCTATGGTCCAGGCGGCGCAGCCGATCTGGCGGCACGCACCTTATCCGCAACAGCACCTGGTTATTTGGGTAATGGCGTGCTGGTGGTCAATCGCACTGGTGCAGCTGGTGTCACTGGGTCAACCAGTGTTGCCAAGGGCAGCAAAGACGGTTACACCCTATTGTTAGCCAGAGTAGGCTCCCAGGCGGCAGTGCCAGCTATTAACCGAAAAATTCCCTATAAATGGGATGAATTCGAGTTTCTAGGTTTACTAGAGCTTAATCCTTTTGTATTGGTGGTTAACGCCGACTCTGCATACCAATCTATCGATGACATCAAAGCAGCGGTAGCCGATGGTAAAAAGCTTAGTTACCCATCAGCCGGCGTGGGAACCCTGTTGCATGTTGCCATGGTTATGGTGCTTGATGAAATGGGTCTGCCCCAGGAAGCAATGAAGCATGTGCCATATAAAGGCGGTGGTAAAGCCGCAGCTGCTTTGGTGGGTGGACATGTCGATATGATGTTCCAGAATCTCTCTGGGGTTATCGGAAATATTGATGCTGGCAAACTGCGAGCTCTGGCGGTTTCGACCAAGGAGCGAGTTAATTCAATTAAGGATGTTCCCACGGTGGCCGAGGCTGGATACCCAGGTTTGGAAACTGTGATTGGCTGGAGTGGGCTCTGGGGTCCTCCCGGTATGGATAAGGCGGCTGCGGATAAATGGGTGAGTGTGCTTGCTAGTATCAAAGAAGATAAAGCATGGAACAAGCTAACTAAAGCTCTGGGCTCCGTGCCCGATATCCGTGGTCCGGAGGATACAAAAGCTTTTGTACATGGCCAATACGAAGCGTTTAAAACGCTCACTGAAAAACTGGGCATGACCATTCAGTAATCTGACCACTACTGAGACTCACCCGTGAAGTTGCTAGCTGGCTTCACGGGTGATCCCTGGATCCTTGCTACAACTCTGTATTCGATAATTTATGTCTGATAAAGCACCAAATATTCTCGTTATCCAAGCCGACCAAATGACCGCAAAAGCCCTGGGGCTTTATGGTCATCCGTTGGTCAAAACTCCTAATATAGACAGGTTGGCTGATAGGGGTACGGTTTTTAAGAATGCGTATTGCAACTTCCCTTTGTGCGTTCCTTCGCGTACATCAATGATGACGGGGCGATATGCCAACTCGTTAGGCTTGTGGGATAACGCAATAGAAATGCCCGCCTCCATTCCCACTCTGGCGCACTACTTACGAGAGCAAAGTTACCACACGGTTTTATGCGGGAAGATGCATTTTGTTGGACCCGATCAAATTCACGGCTTTAATGAACGCATCACTACTGACATCTATCCTTCCAATTTTGCATGGACTCCGGATTGGATCAAAGGCGAGAGATATCGACCGACCGGCATCAACATGCGGGCTGTGGTTGATTCAGGTGTCTGCGTGCGCGGTTTACAGATTGACTATGACGAAGAAGTTGAACATGCTGGTGTGCAACAACTGCATGATTTAGCGCGGTATCACAAGGAAGACCCATTCATGTTATGGGTATCTTTTACTCACCCCCATTCTCCCTATATCACGACTCAGCATTATTGGGATATGTATGACCATGATGAGATCAATATGCCAGAGGTGTCTGAGATTGCATTGGATGAAATGGACCCCATGAGCCGGTGGTTGCATTATGCCCACGGTGGCGACTTGCATAATGTGACGGAAGAGCATGTGCGTACAGCGCGCCATGCCTATTATGGGATGTGTACCTATATTGATGATAAAGTAGGTCGCCTTTTGGAAACACTGGATGATTTAGCGCTAACGGATGAAACGCTAGTGGTTTTTACTTCCGATCATGGCGAAATGCTAGGTGAGAGAGGGATGTGGTTTAAACAGAGTTTCCATGAGTGGTCCGTACAAATACCACTAATTGTAAGTATGCCTGGAAAAGAGCAACCCAGGCAAATGGATGAACTGGTCTCTCTGGTTGATTTGCTACCCACTTTTCTTGATGTTGCTACGGGGGGCAAAAAAAGCGAAACAGTGACACCAATAGATGGACACTCCCTGATCGGTTTAATGGACGGTCAATCATGGGATAACAAAGTTATTTCTGAGTATACTGGTGAGGGTGTGGTGGCACCCTGTCGAATGGTAAGACGGGATGACATAAAGTTTATTTACACCCACGGTCATCCGGATCTCATGTTTGACTTGAGCAATGATCCGAATGAACTGGTCGATTTAATTGGTCACGAAAACTACAGGCAGATTGAGCAGACTCTTCGTACAGAATTGCTAAAAGACTGGGATCCTGATGCAATTAACTCGGCCTGCATACAGAGCCAAAAAGAACGTATGCTAATCCAGAAAACCACGGGAGGATATCCTCACTATGCCTATGTCTCCCGATCCGGTGATGGCGAGCGTTTTATCCGCAACGATAGTGCTGTAGGCACCAAGGCGAAGGCGAGATACCCATTTGTTGAGCCAACTCCATTTATCTCATAGCTAAGGCTAAAATAGAAATCGACCTATTCGTTATCGGATGGGGTGTCGGGTTTTGCCATTGCCCTACAATGTGCATCTGTGGCAATGACGAAGATCGGTAACGAAGACACCAAGGGACTCACAAGAGGCTCAAAGGAATAGGGACTGGGATCGATCTGGACTGCTGATACAAGGTCCAATCAATGAAATGTCGAGGAAATATCGAGCTAATGGAGTATTGAGGACGAATGACCTGAGGGTATATCCTCATTTCGATATTCGTCAAATGGATCCAAATATGGTGTTTAACTTCCGCGTCTGATTACCCTTTTCGAGTATCTGTTTCTTTTTTCCACTGATCCCAAAACGGTCGATCAAGAGAAAATCGGTCCTTTGTGCGGATATATTCACTACCATATGATCGAGCAACGAGGTCAAGTTTTGGGGTATCTACATAGGCTTTTTCTGCATCGAGTAAATATGAATCATCAACATGGATTGCGAGGACCTCACCAATTACCACTGTTTGTTGAGGGCCCGTTACAACCGCTGACAATGACTTGCATTCGAAAGACACTGGGCTATCTGTAATGCGTGGCGGTGCAATGTGTTTCGACGGTGAAGTTTCAAGCTGTGCCAGTTCCAGCTCGTCAATCCCGGAGGGTGCATTTAATGCCGTAATATTCATGCGCTCTACAAGCCTTTCAGGGACGAGGTTTACCACGAACTCACCGGTATCCAATATGTTGCGCGCGGTATCTTTAAACCCTCGGTTCGGGTCCGCAAGTAGCCCGATAGCGACGGTAGGGGGAGCGGATCCCATGGCGTTAAAAAAACTATAAGGTGCTGCATTCAAACTACCGTTCGCAGCCTTCGTAACAATCCATGCAATGGGTCTTGGAGTGATCGTAGCAGCTAGCAGTTTATAGGCTATACCTTTTTCTATCTGACTAAGATCGTAACGCATAATCGATTCCAGCTACTCTGGAGTGGCATCAACAATGGGGTGTCGCAATGTCCCAATTCCTTCTACGCCGGCCACGATTGTATCTCCTGGCCACATCCACTCCTGAGGCGTACGGCCTGCGCCGACGCCGCTTGGTGTGCCCGTTGCGATAATATCCCCACCTTCCATTGTCATTCCCGTAGAAATATCTGCAATGAGTGCTGGAATGTTAAAGAGCATATGTTTGGTATTTGATCGCTGTTTTTCTTCACCGTTTTTAGTCAGCCAGAGGTTCAAATTATGTGGGTCCTGGATGTCATCGGCAGTGACAATGCATGGGCCGAAAGGCGCATAACTGTCCTGCCCCTTGGAGAAAATCCATTGTCCTGCGCGTCGATTGTCTCGCGCGGAAACATCGATCATTACCGAGTAGCCAAATACATGGTCCATCGCGTGCTCTTCCGAAATATGCTTTCCACCGCTTCCCATGATGACTGCAAGTTCTACTTCCCAGTCGAGATTTTGCGTCATTTTGCTGTTGTGTAGAATCGGCTCTCCCTGACCAATCACGGCAGTAGGGGGTTTAGTAAACAGAACCGGTTTGGTTGGTAGTTCTTTGGCGGTATCGAGTGATCGGGCGCTTTCTTCCACATGTTCCACATAGTTAAGACCGATCCCCCATATGTTCTTGCGGGGTCGCTGGATGGGCGCGCAGATAATAGCGTTCGACAATGGCGTTGATGTGTGTATGGGTGGTTCGTCGCCCGCTTCTACCACGAGCTTTCCGAGGGCCGTTACGCCTGGGCGGCCTGTATCTATCAGTGCTAGCATTGATTCCGGCATTGATTGCCCCGCGGCAACACCGAGCGCTCTGGCGTCCAATATCAGGTCATTGGTAACTACACCCAATCGCGCTTTTTCCTCTACTGAGGTGCGATAAGTAACAAGTTTCATTTATTCTCGTCTTATTTATTTTCTTCTATGATAGGTTGGTTACCATTGTTCTCACCGAATGCCTGTTCTCTATAAAGGCCCATGGCCCGCATCACTGGTAAATCATTTAGGCAGAAAAGGCAGGCATCCGATGTATCAGAACCATTAGCATGTTCATGCCATGCCCATGATGGTACACAGAAAATATCACGCTCAGTCCAATCAAATCGTTTACCGTTGATAATTGAATGACCGGATCCTTTGGCAACATGGTAAAGATAACTGCCGGTATGTCGATGAGCTTTTGTGTGTTCGCCCGGGCGGAGCATTTGCATTGACGCACCCATGGTTAACATCACAGGGCCGTTGTTAGTGGGATTAACGTATTCCATTAGAACCCCATCGTAAGGCGACCCATCCGTGCAATCTGCGTATTTCGTCAACGCTTCATAGGTCGGTGCCCACTCGTATTTATACATTGGGCTATAAGACTTGCTCCAATTCCCATTTTGGGGTGTCAGTCCTGGATTCCCCCAGGTTTTGGTCATATCGTCTACCGTAAAGGTAACTGGCTGTTGTAAATCCGGGTGAACCTCGTAGAAATTGGCTTCCATCGCATTAACGAAAGGAATATCGAGTCCGTCCTGCCATATGCAGGGAGTGCCGGTGGAAGATACGCCATGCTCATGCCAGGTACCATTAGGTGTTAGCACAAAATCGTTTTCATTCAGGGTCATCTTATGACCATCAACAACCGTATAGGCGCCTTTGCCTTCCATAATAAAGCGAATAGCTGAGGCTGAATGACGATGGGAAGAAGCAAGCTCGCCGGGATTCATCACCTGCAATCCGGCATAAATCCAGCCCACCGCCGCAGAGACATCCTGTCGACCGGGGTTGTTCAAAAAAATGACCCGTCTACCCGCCTTCTCTGGAGTCACTAATGCAATGGATCTCAGAACATGTTCCCGCAAATCGGCATAGCGCCAAATCACCGGCACAGATTCGCTCTTGGGCTCCCAGGGCTCGATCTTGTTGGCGACAGTCCAAAGTGCGCCTGCTTCGAACTTATTTAGCTGATCGTAATATGCAAGTAGTTCTGGGGTGTCCTCAACATTTGCTCGACCAGCCACATCCTCTCGATGATTCTCGTGAACTCGGCTCATGGTTTGTTTTCTTTGTTAGCTGATAGCGCAATATTATGCGCTTTCGTAGTAAGTGGTAATCACTCGGTGCGTGTTGAAGTCAGACCAACTTCGGTTCGCGGAAATGTCTATTGCGCTGGAAAGTGAATTGACCGTTACTAAACTAGTTGGTAAATTTAATTAGTTTTAACAAAAAAATCAACACCACATGTTACAGGAAATCCCAGAAGGTAAATGGATTGCGTCCTTTCGACGGGCACTTAAGCTCAACGGTATCAACGCCGGGACACCGGTGGTAATTGTCGCTGAAACCCAATCCAGACCTGTTTTGATACAACTTGCTTCCCTCGCTTTGTATGATATCGGTGCCGGGTTTTCTACTATTTTCTTGCAAACACCCGAACAATCAGCCCCTGTTCCTGTGAAATCCACCGGTGCCTGCAACGCCATTAGAGGTATGCGCCATGTGATTGAATCCCTAAAGCGGGTAGACATCATTGTTGACGTAACGGTGGAGGGATTGCTCCATGCCCCAGAATGGCCTGAAATAGAAGAAGTTGGGACTCGCCTATTTACCATCTCCAACGAACATCCCGAAATACTTGAACGTACAGAGCCGCAATTGGAGTTAGCGAAAAAGGTAGAGCTGGGTATTGAGATGTTGCGGGAAGCGTCGCAAATGCGGGTTACCAGTAAGGCCGGTACTGATTTAACGATTGATATTCGCGACGCTCCCTGTGGAGGTACACCAGGATTTACCACCAATCCGGGCGGGGTGGCACATTGGCCCGGTGGTTTGTGTTTGTGTTTTCCTGGTAAAGATACCACCAACGGTACCATCGTCATGGCGCCTGGAGATATGAATCTCACATTCAAAACCTATTTGAGAGACGCAATCGAGATGGTGATAGAGAACGATTTCGTAACCGAAATACGTGGCGATAATCTCGACGCTGAGTTGTTTCGTGAGTATCAAAGCGCCTGGGATGATCCCATCGCCTATGGAATCAGTCATGTTGGCTGGGGAATGAACCCAAAAGCACGATGGGAATCCATGGCGTTGTATGACAAACGTGATGTGCAATCAACCGAGTTTCGTGCATGGGCGGGTAATTTCCTTTGGTCGACAGGTTCCAATCAGTATGCAGGTCGCTTTACCCTCGGACATTTTGATCTACCCATGCGTAACTGCACCATTACACTGGATGGAAGAGCGGTTGTTATTGACGGTAAGCTCCAGGGAGAACTCGCCTAGATCTTTATTGAGAATACTTTATTAATGAGCCATTACACTGACTACTACGACACGTCGAAATTTCGTCCACAGCATCTTGAAATGCTGGACAGAATTACTCAATTAGGTCCACGTTTTCATGAGCGTGCGGTGAATGTTGACTTGAATGCCGCGTTTCCAACAGAAAACTATCAGGATCTAGCCGAGCAGGGTTTCCTTAAACTGGCGATACCCACAGAATATGGTGGATATGGTTTTAGTCTCGGTGAATATGCCACCATCGGTGCGGAAATAGGGAAGTACTGCGGAGCCACCGCATTAACTTTCAATATGCATACTTCCTCCATGAACTGGTTGCGATACATGTACGAAATGCCGAATCTTAGCCAGCAGGAGCGCAGTGATTTTGCCAGGATGCGGGACATTCAGTTCCCTAAGGTCGTTAACCATGACGCGATATTCTCTCAGCCTATTTCCGAAGGCGGGACAAATTGGACATCAGATCCAATAAAAACCAACTGTCGCAAGGTTGACGGTGGTTGGGTCATCAATGGCATGAAGAAATTCGCCTCTCTGGCGGGACATTGCGACTATTATTCCATCGTTTGTACTGAGCACTTTGATGGCCAGCAGCCACGCCATGAAGATACCATGGATTTCGCCGTACATAAGGATAGCCCTGGTTTGTCTATCGCAGGCGAATGGGATCCGTTAGGGATGAGGGGTACAGTATCTCGGGATCTGTTACTTAAGGATGTGTTCGTCAGTGAAAATGATTTGATGATGCCCGCGGGTGTATTTACCAAAACGCTGGCCCAATGGCCAGCAATGATGGCAACCCTAACACCTGCCTACATGGGTATCGCTCAGTCCGCCTATGATTTTACGGTGGAATACTTAAGAGGGGAGACGCCTGGTCAACCGCCTATCGATAGGCGGGTCTATCCAACCAAGCGTGCCACAGTTGGACGGATGTATCAGCGGCTTACTGAGATGCGTTGTTTGTGGTACAGCGTCTTTTCAGAGGCAGGTCCATTTCCCTCAAAAGCAGAAGTCATGCGTATTTATGCAGCGCAATATGCCGTGATGGAAGGTGTGCAGGAAATTGCGGCGTTGGCGATTCGAACCTGTGGTGGGCGATCCATGCTTAAGTCACTTCCGTTGGAGCGAATCTATCGGGACAGTAGATGCGGCGCTTTGATGTTGCCTTATACAACAGAGATCATGGAAGACTATCTTAGTGTGATGACAGTGTATGACATGGCGGAGATAGACAGTATTGATGCCAATACAGCTTCTGCGCGAATCTCTTTGTGGCGCCCCGAAGCGTAATCTGATTAATATTAATCGTAATGGCTATAGACACAGTACATTGCTCCAGATTGATTCCCCATATCTCACCAGAGAAAATCTGGAACGTCCTGCGGCATTTTGACAATCAGTGGCATCCAGATATATCCCGCTGTCAGCTAATCGCCGATAGCAGCGGTGCTACCATTCGTGAATTTACCGACCATGATGGGCAAACCTATAAAGAACAGCTAACCTACTTCAGCGATACGGACAGAACAATTACCTATTGCCATCTTAGTGGCATAAAGGATGTGCATCATTATGAAGCGCAGATTTCGGTGTTGGAGGCAAAAGGCGGTGCTTCAATGGTTAAATGGAATGCAAAAATTGACGCAACCGAAGCCAGAATTAATGCCATTTGCGAGGGTACCCGATTCGTATTTGAGCGAGCGCTGGACTGGTTGCAGAATAACGACTTACCTAATGCTGCTCCTGTTCCCCGTGCACCCCGTGTTTCAAAAAACACAGAAATAGTACGCCTAACTGTAGATGGTGTTCCCGAGTTATCTATACTTACGCCGGCACCAGGATTGGGGGATGCGGACACGCTTTGTCTTTTTCTCCATGGAATCGGGGGAAACGCAGAGAATTGGCTACCGCAGCTCAATGCATTTGGGAAGAGCCGGCATGTAGCCGCGCTTGACATGAGAGGATATGGTCAGAGTAATCTTAGCTTCCACCCTAGCCGAATTGATGATTACTGCGATGATATTATTAGGGTAGCAGACGCATTTTCGGCCAGAAAAGTGCTCTTGGTCGGTCTGAGTATGGGAGCCTGGATTGCAACCAGTTTCGCAATGCGCCATCCTGAAAAACTGGCGGGGCTCATGCTAGCGGGGGGTGTACCGGGATGTCTGAAGCGGCTCCTGAGGAACGGGAATCCTTTCGTGCATCCCGAGAAAAACCTTTGGATCAGGGTAAGACTCCAGCCGATTTCGCCAGCGAAGTCGTTAAGTTAATTACTAGCCCCAATGCCTCGAGTGAAACAAAATCGCTGTTGCGTCAGTCTATGTCAGCTATTTCTCCAGAAAGCTATCGGGATGCGCTGAATTGCTTCTGCAATCCCCCAGAGCATTTTGACTTCTCATTATTGCCATGTCCGGTACTTCTTGTCACTGGGCTTTACGACCGACTGGCAACACCTGAAGAAATTCGTAACGTCAGTTTACGAATGTATGAGGACTCCGTCACTAAAAGTAGGGTTAGAGTCGGGCTGCCGGACATTCGCTTTGAAGTGATTAAGAAATCTGGCCATGTCTGTAATCTGGAATATCCCGGTTCATTCAATCGGCTATTGGCCGGCTTTTTGTCTCGGATAGCTGGGACACAAAAAGACCGTGGGGCGGATCGAGAGCAAAAACGTTGGGCGAAAGGTCAACGTATCAAAGCGGCCGCGCTATCAGAGTTTTGCGAGCACGGGTACGATGGTGCCTCCATGGAATCCATTGCCAAACGTGCAGAAGTGTCCAAACCCACTTTGTATCAATACTTCGGCGATAAGGAAAAACTCTTTTCTGC
>JAALKB010000099.1 GCA_011088265.1 Gammaproteobacteria bacterium | reverse complement strand
TTACTATAAATGTTGTAGATATTGGGAGTTTTTTGTGTCTCAGTCTTATCCGCGTGTGCAGAGCGTTTGTCCCCATGATTGCCCAAGTGTTTGTGCTCTGGATGTGGAGCGTATCGATGAAAAAACCATTGGCCGGATTTATGGTTCAAAAAAGAATCGATATACCGCAGGAACATTGTGTGCCAAGGTCGGACGTTATGCCCAGCGGGTACACCACCCAGACCGGTTGTTATATCCATTAATTCGTGTTGGTAAGCAGGGTGTGGGTAAAGATGCTTTTAGGCGAATTCCCTGGGATGATGCGCTTGGAATCGTTGCCGACGAATTTATCCGGCGAACCGGGAAATACAGCGCACAAACGATTTGGCCCTATTATTTTGCGGGAACCATGGGATGGGTTAACCGGGATGGGATTAATAGACTAAGGAATGTCATGGGTTATTCCCGGCAGCATGCGTCAATCTGCACCACTATCATGGAGGCGGGCTGGAAAGCGGGTGTTGGTGAGATTCGCGGTGCAGATATCACAGAAATCGAGCATAGCGAACTCGTGGTCCTATGGGGCAGTAATCCGGTAAATACGCAAGTTAATCTGATGTCCCACATTACCCGGGCGCGAAAAAAGGGGCCAGGTTGGTTGTGGTAGATACCTATCAGACGGGAAGTGCGAAAAAGGCGGACCAACAAATCCTGGTTAGGCCGGGAACCGATGGCGCTTTGGCTTGTGCGGTTATGCACGTTCTTTTTCGGGATGGCTATGCAGACTGGGACTATCTCCAGAAATACACGGATAGTCCTCGGGAGTTTGAAGCTCACCTGTCCGAACGTAATCCGGTCTGGGCATCGAAAATCACGGGTTTATCTGTCGAGGAAATTGAAGAGTTTGCCAGTTTATACGGTCAACGCAAGCGTTCGTTTATCCGCGTCGGTTATGGATTTGCAAGAAGTCGAAATGCTGCGGTGAATCTTCATGCAGTGAGCTGTCTACCGGCAATAACCGGGGCCTGGCAGTACCAGGGTGGGGGAGCACATTATCATAGCCGGGACCTTTATCGATTGGACCCAACCCTGATTCAGGCAACGGATCATATTGATCCAAATAGCCGTGTTTTGGATATGTGTCGTATTGGAGAAATCCTGACTGGTAATCCTGTTGATCTCGCAGGAGGCCCGCCGGTTACCGGGTTGTTCATTCAAAATACCAACCCCGCCGCAGTGGCCCCGGATAGCAATAAAGTGCAACGCGGTTTACGTCGAGAGGATCTGTTCATTTGTGTACAGGAGCAATTCATGACGGAAACCGCCGCCATGGCAGACATCATCCTGCCTTCCACCATGTTTCTTGAGCATGATGATATTTATACGGGTGGTGGTCATACATTTTTCCAGATAGCTAAAAAGGTTATCGATGCGCCGGGGGAGTGTCGGTCAAATCATGCAGTGAACAATGCGCTAATGAAACGTTTGGGTGCTGAACATCCAGCAATGTCGATGTCGGAATGGGAAGTTATTGATCAAACGTTAAAAAATTCAGGTTACCAGGATGCCGATCTGATTTACAGGAAGCGTGGTGCGGATATGGGAAGAAGTTTTAACGAAATGCATTTTCTGGATGGCTTCCCTCAAACCGATGGGCGATTTCACTTTCGTGCTGATTGGAAACGCTGTGGCCCCATGCACCATGGTATGCCCGAGTTTCCTGATCATTTTGATGTGATTGACAATGCCACGGAAGCCAAACCATTTCGTCTGGTTACCGCGCCTGCCCGTAATTATCTCAATACGAGTTTTACAGAAACGCCAACTTCCATCGCCAGGGAAGGTCGGCCAACGTTGCTAATTCATCCCGAAGACGGAGCAAAACTTGGGGTGAGTGATGGAGAGGCCGTTCGGATGGGGAATGAACAGGGCGAAATAGAGATTACGCTGGAGTATTTTTCTGAGATTCAAAAAGGAGTTCTGGTATCAGAAAGTATTTGGCCAGGTCATGCTTTTAAGGGCGGTGTGGGAATTAATGCGCTAACCAGTGCAGACCCCGGATTGCCTAATGGGGGTGCAGTGTTTCACGATACTGCTGTGTGGTTAGAGGCAGTCAAATAGCGAATTTATTATCAAATTTTTTTGCCAGATTTTTTGCCAGATTTTTTATTAAAATTGTTACTAATGGTATGGAAAAGAACCCGTCAAAGTGAAAACATTGAATCAAGGTCGTGCCTGGAGTAGGCTTTGAATGCCAACATAGTGTCGGTTTTCCTGATGTCAGATAGCCTTGATAGTTTATTTGTTACCAACGACGCCAGATCATCATTTTCTTTTACCCGTACGATGGCCACTAGGTCGTATTTTCCAGCAACAGAGTAGACTTCACTGATCTCAGGCATATCCACTAGCATATCCGCTACTTTGTTAACTTTATTTCGCTTGATGTTCATTAGGATGATGGAGGTAATCATACGCGCTGACCGTGTTTGAAATTAGGGGTAAACAACCAAATTCTATCTCGCGCACCATGGAGTAACAATAGCCAAACGGGAGATCAGAAAATTTTGGTTAACATAGGCGATGTTGACTGCGCAGTATGAGGAAAAGGTGCGAATTGGTAGTACCGCGGTAGTACTGTGACCCAGTTTATTGTCCTGAATCGAGGAGATGCCACCTGTTCCAATAGGAAAATCTGGAAGTATTTTTCTAATCGACGGTTGTTTTTGTTATAATCCGTCGGGTTTGTTGTTCAGTCGAAGTCTGTCTGTTTACCCGAGTGAGTCGATCAGTTTTCCCATTTTTTTAAGAGGTTATATACGTGACGGATGATCATGTGGATAGCGGGCGCCGCCGTTTGTTGACGGTCGCCACTACAACCGTAGGACTGGCTGGCGCTGTTGGCCTGGCCATCCCATTCGCGGGTAGTTTAAGCCCAAGCGAAAAAGCGAAAGCCGCCGGTGCTCCAGTACAGGTTGATATAAGTAAGGTAGAACCAGGTCAGCAAATTACCGTTGAGTGGCGCGGAAAGCCTGTGTGGATTATTCGTCGGTCACAGGAAATGCTGGATCAACTCCCTGATCTTAATGCTGTCCTCGCGGATCCAGAGTCCGAGGCGGATCAACAACCAGCGTATGCGCAAAATGCCCATCGTTCCATAAAGGAAGAATTACTCATTCTGGTTGGTATTTGTACACACCTTGGATGTTCTCCTGGCTACCAGCCGGATATCGGCCCGGCTTCCTTCGATGAAAATTGGAAAGGCGGTTTTCTTTGTGTATGCCATGGATCAAAATTTGATATGGCCGGAAGGGTTTATAGCGGAGTACCAGCACCCACAAATCTGGTTGTACCACCCCACCAGTATCTGTCAGATACGGTTATTCTTGTTGGTGAAGACGGAGGGTTAGTCTGATGAGTTTTATTGATTGGCTGGACGAGCGATTTCCAGCCACTAAAGTCTGGAAAGAGCATTTTTCAGAATACTATGCCCCGAAAAACTTCAATTTTTGGTATTTCTTTGGAAGTTTGGCGTTGGTTGTTCTTATTCTACAGATCGTAACTGGAATCCTGCTGGCGATGAACTACAAGCCTGATGCTGAATTGGCTTTTGCGTCGGTGGAATACATTATGCGAGATGTCTGGGGAGGCTGGTTTGTGCGTTATATGCATTCAACCGGCGCTTCGATGTTCTTCGTGGTCATTTATCTCCATATGTTTCGGGGTTTGTTGTACGGCTCTTATCGTAATCCCCGGGAGCTAATCTGGATTTTTGGAATGGTGCTCTATCTCGCCATGATGGCCACTGCGTTTTTTGGTTATCTGCTTCCCTGGGGTCAAATGTCTTTCTGGGGCGCTCAGGTAATCGTGAATCTTTTTGAAACCCTGCCGTTTATTGGTGGCGCGCTTTCCGAGTGGATTCGTGGTGACTATGTTATCTCTGATATTACCCTGAATCGCTTTTATGCCTTCCATTACCTGATTCCCTTTATTCTTGTTGGTTTGGTCTTTCTGCATATTGTTTCCCTGCATAAAGTCGGATCTAACAATCCAGACGGTATCGAAATTAAAAAGGGTCCAAAAGGTAATAAATGGAGCAAAGACGCCCCCGCTGACAGTATCCCCTTCCATCCTTATTACACAGTAAAAGATTTGATGGGACTGGTGGTGTTTCTGATTGTCTTCTTCACGATTGTGTTTTTTATGCCTGAAATGGGTGGGTACTTTCTTGAACAGCCTAACTTCGAGCCTGCAAATCCGCTGAAAACACCCGATCATATTGCGCCGGTTTGGTACTTTACCCCTTACTATGCAATTCTGAGGGCGGTTCCCAGCTTTGCCGGGACCCAGGTCTGGGGAGTATTGGCTATGGGCGCGTCCATTGCCATGTTCTTTATCCTGCCATGGCTTGATCGCAGCCCAGTGAAATCGGTTCGTTACAAGGGTCCAATTTTTAAATTCTGCCTAACGATATTTGCGATCTCTTTTGTCGTACTCGGTTATTTGGGTACCCAACCTCCCACACCGGGGCTGACCCTTTTGGCTCAAGTGTTTACTATCATTTATTTTGCATTTTTCTTACTAATGCCTATTTATAGCAAAATGGATAAAACCAAACCTGTTCCAGAGAGGTTAACGAAATGAGACTAAAGTTCGTTGCAGTACTGCTGGTTTTATTGCCAGCGATTGGTTTGGCGGCTTCCGTGCCAAAAATGAAAATGGATCATGTGGAAATTGCTCTGAACAATAAGACATCGCTCCAAAACGGGGCGAAGTTGTTTGTCAATTACTGCCTGTCATGTCACAGTGCCCAGTACATGCGCTACAACCGAATGGCGGTAGACCTGGGAATTCCCGAAGATGTAGTCAAGAAAAACATGATCTTCACAGACACGAAAATTGGTGATCTGATGGAAACTACCATGAATGTGAAGGATGCAACCACATGGTTTGGTGTGGCCCCTCCGGACCTTTCGCTGATTGGTCGGTTACGTGATCCTGAGTGGTTATATAACTACCTAAGGTCTTTCTATTTGGATGAGAGCTCACCCAGTGGCTGGAACAACGTCGTATTCGAAAATGTTGCGATGCCCCATGCGTTATATGAATTGCAGGGTCAACGCAGGGCGGTGTTCAAAACAGTCACTGATGCAGATGGTCAGACTGTTGAAAGGCTTGATCATTTCGAGTTGATAAAGCCGGGGAAAATGACACTTGAAGAGTATGACGACGCGATGAAAGACCTAACCAACTTTCTCGTCTACCTCGGTGAACCTGCTAAAATGGTTCGGACCAAATATGGTATCTGGGTGATCGTATTCCTGCTGGTATTCGGTGCGCTCGCATTTGCACTTAAGAAAGAATATTGGCGTGATGTCCACTAGTTGGCTTTTTTAGCAAACATAAAGGATAAGCAATGAATCTCAATTCATCCACAACTGAGCGTCGGCCATCCATGACTTTATTGTCTGGATCAAGCGACATGTTCAGCCACTGTTGCAGAATCGTGTTGTTGGAAAAGGACATTGAATGTAGCGTCGAATATGTCGATGAGCAGTCCAGAATTGAGAAGCTTGCAGAATATAATCCTTATCGGGAGGCGCCAACTTTATTGGATCGGGATGTTGCTCTTTACGGGATGGCGGTCATTCTGGAGTATCTGGACGAACGTTTTCCCTATCCCCCCTTGATGCCAGTTGACCCTATAACCCGTGCTAAAACCAGACTGATGGTTTCCCGTTTAACCCGGGATTGGTTGTTGCCGATTAATGGACTTGGTGAGTCGATAGTACCCAAACTACCGGCGGTGCTAAAACGGGATATTGAAGATGGTTTGACCGCATTATCTTCACTGTTTGTGGGGCATTCCTGTTTTCTGGGAGATGATTTTTCGATGGTGGATGCCTATTTTGGCCCCTTATTGTGGAGGCTACCGGCCTTTGGAATTGATCTACCTGATCATGCGGCGCCTATTCTTCAGTATGCGGAGAACCTGTTCGCCAGGTCGACGTTTCATGACAGTCTTAGTGATCAGGAAATCGAACTTCGTTGAGATCGATTTGAATTGTCCAGGGTAATGGAAATTCGACGAGATGAACGACTTGGTCAATGTGATGTGATCCATGCGGCTTGTGAGTGCTGGATAGAGAACGACATTGCATTAGATTAATGATGGAGTGATCTTGCCAATGAGCACCCACGATAACGATGGATTGAGTCCAAACGTTTCTACTAAGCCCTATCTGATTCGGGCCATTCACCAATGGGCGGTCGATAATCATCTGACTCCTCAGGTATTGGTCATTGCCAGTATGCCCGGTGTGGTCGTTCCGATGCACTATGTTAAGAACGATCAGATCATACTCAACATACATCCCCAATCTGTTAAGGGATTGGAGCTTGGAGATGATTTCCTCTGGTTTTCTGCGCGATTTTCCGGACAATCAATCGAAATCACCCTACCTATCGATGCCGTTGTTGCAGTTTATTCCAGAGAGAACGGACAGGGGATCTTCTTTCAGGGGGATGGAAGTGGTGTTACTCCCCCAAGCGGTGGTAAGGGTCAGGATAAAAAGCCGGATGGGATAAATGAGAAACCGAAGGAGGAATCCAGGCCGCCTTCCCCAACGCTCAAATTAGTTAAATGATAACTCCGATCTACGTTAGCCAGCGCAAGCTGATCGGTCAAATGTCCGTATTTATAGAGTGTCATGATATGACCTAATTCCTTTATGTGATTTTGGTTGCAAAGAATCAGGAGTTTTATACTAAAGAGCCTCTGTAAAATGTCCTGAACGAACGTCTTGAGCGAGAAATAATCAACCTCTGTTTTAAAAGCTTCCCAATAGTTGTGCTATTGCCTTTGCTATTATGAGGATTTCTTATCTTGACTTTGATCATTACTCATTCCAATCCGATTCGCTCGCACTGATGCAGAAGCCCCCTAATTTTATGGGTCAAACTAAGTTCCCGAAATAGCAGGTTAGACATAATGAGACAGTTTAGAGGTACAACAATACTATCAGTACGAAGAGACAATACGGTGGTGATCGGCGGGGATGGACAGGTATCTTTAGGTAATACCGTGATGAAAGGAAACGCCCGGAAGGTAAGAAGATTATACCACGATCAAGTGCTTGCAGGGTTCGCGGGCGGGACTGCGGATGCATTTACATTGTTCGAGCGTTTTGAGGGTAAGCTGGAAAAACATAATGGTCAATTGGTTCGGGCCGCAGTGGAAATGGCGAAGGATTGGCGCACAGACCGAGTGCTAAGAAGGCTCGAAGCACTACTTACCGTGGCGGATAGCCAGGCGTCACTTATTATTTCCGGAAATGGGGATGTTATTGAACCCGAACAGGGTGTAATGGCCATTGGTTCCGGTGGCGACTATGCGAAGTCAGCAGCATTAGCGCTCATGGAAAATACCGATCTGGACGCTGCGAGCATCGTCGAAAAAGGTCTTACAATTGCTGGAAAAATTTGCATTTATACCAATGACCATTTAACCATCGAGAAACTCGATTTCTAATCGATCACTTGCCGTTGAGAACAAAGTTATGACTGAAATGACCCCTAGGGAAATCGTCGAGGAGTTGGATAAACACATTATCGGCCAGAAAGATGCCAAACGTTCGGTATCCATTGCGCTGCGGAATCGATGGAGAAGAAGTCAGGTGGATGAGCCTTTAAGGGGGGAGATTACACCGAAGAATATTCTGATGATTGGTCCGACGGGAGTGGGAAAGACTGAAATCGCTCGTCGATTGGCGAAACTCGCAAAAGCACCGTTCATAAAGGTGGAAGCCACCAAGTTTACCGAAGTAGGCTATGTAGGGCGAGAAGTCGATTCGATTATTAAGGATTTGATGGACACCGCAGTCAAAATGTCGAGAGAAGAGGCGATGATCAAGGTGACAACAAGGGCGGAAGATGCGGCTGAAGAACAAATACTGGATATTCTCCTACCTCCTGCCAGAGGTGAGGGAAGTGATACGGACGGGGCGGCCAGGCAAAAATTCCGAAAAATGCTAAGGGAGAAAAAGCTGGATGAAAAAGAAATCGATATCGAAGTAAGTGCGTCTGGCGTTGGGGTGGAAATTATGGCCCCCCCTGGAATGGAAGAGATGACTAATCAACTTCAAAGCATGTTTCAAAACCTGGGTAATGAGAAAAAGCGACCAAGAAAAGTAAAAATTGCAGAAGCAATGAGGTTGTTGGTTGAGGAAGAGGCAGCGAAATTGGTAAATGAGGAGGAAATTAAATTACAGGCGCTGGAAAAAGTTGAACAAAACGGCATCGTCTTTCTCGATGAAATTGACAAAATCGTCGGTAGATCGTCCGAAGGTGCCAGCGGGGCGGATGTGTCCCGGGAAGGTGTGCAAAGGGATCTATTGCCACTAGTTGAAGGCTCTACCGTTACCACCAAATATGGCATGGTAAAAACAGACCACATTCTTTTTATCGCTTCTGGCGCCTTTGCTCTTTCCAAGCCATCGGATTTGATTCCAGAATTACAAGGTAGATTACCAATTCGAGTAGAACTTAGAGCGCTGAAAACAGAAGACTTTATTCGCATACTTACAGAGCCGGATTCGTCACTTACCCAGCAGTATCGCGCATTGATGCAAGCGGAAGGAGTCGATCTTGGTTTTTCTGAAACCGGGGTCAGACGGATCGCAGAAGTGGCTTGGCAGGTTAATGAACAGACAGAGAATATCGGAGCGAGAAGGCTGCACACTGTCATGGAGCGGTTGCTTGAATCGATTTCATTTGAAGCTGCGGATTGTTCCGGGAAAGTCGTCGTTGTGGATGACAATTACGTGGATCTCCATCTGAAAGATTTGGTTGAAGACCAGGATTTGTCTCGATATATCCTATGAGCGTTTGCGGTCTGTTCATGTGAAATGGAATCGTCCTGGATCAACAGCATTTAATATAGACATTCTGGAGATGTCTTTTTCCATTTTATTTTTGATGTCTAACCATGTATCCAGGGTTGATATTTATGTGATCAGTGAGGAATTTTCTGCTTTTGGAAAAATCCGAAAATGACCAATTCCAGGGCAACTGGTGGTTGGTTTTTGCCCCGATAGTGTTGACGGAGGAAAAGGATAATTTGGGTTGGGCATGCGGGGAGTCAGATTCCCGCATAGTCGCTTGGTATTATCATAGTGAACTGTGGGAAGTTTCAAAACCGCTTTAACCGCTTTAACCGCTGTAACCACTGTCAGAATCAGACCGTTTGCAGCAAGGGTAAGGAGAGCGGATCAGGATAGGATTTGTTTTTTCGACTTCCAGCAACTGATATGGTCTCCTGGGCCAGGAATTAGCATCGAGAAGCCTTGATTAAGCAAAAAGAGGGTCAAATACGATGAAAAGTCTGAAATTTTGCAAATTGTTTTTAGAAAAGACTTTAAGTTTGGACTTTAAACCCTATTTCCAATGAACTCTTTTAGTGATTAGCACTCTATGGGATAGAGTGCTAAAATACGTTTCTATCAAACAGGAGGATCTGGAAATGACTCAGAACTTACCAATTACCATCAATTTATCTGCCAACGAGAACCTGGCCACATATATGCGTGCGGTCAATGCTGCCCCTATATTGTCTCAGGAGAGGGAGTATGAATTGGCATCAAAATTTAGAGAAGACGGAGATCTTGAATCAGCTCGAGAGCTGATTCTGTCACATCTGAGACACGTTGTTAAAGTTGCCAGGGGGTTTATGGGATATGGGTTACCTCTGACTGATCTAATTCAGGAAGGAAGCATCGGTTTAATGAAAGCGGTGAAACGATATGATCCAGCACGGGAAGTCCGATTGGTTTCCTTTGCTATTCACTGGATTCGTGCTGAAATCTATGATTATGTTCTACGTAATTGGAAAATGGTAAAGGTAGCGACGACCAAAGCCCAAAGAAAGCTGTTCTTCAACTTACGTAAGTCAAGAAGCCGTTTGGGGTGGATGAACAACGATGAAGTGGATAATTTAGCTGGTCAACTTAATGTTGATACTTCCACTGTTAGAGAAATGGAATCAAGACTGAGTAGCTACGATGTGGCATTTGACGGTTTCACTGATCAGGATGATGATGACTATGGCTTGAGTCCATCACAGCTTCTGGGTGACAGTCGGTATGATCCGGCCAATGTAGTGAATCAGTCAGAGCAAACCTCGTTGAGAAATGAGCAATTGTCCACGGCTCTTGCCGAGCTTGATGATCGAAGCAGAGATATCGTTGCTAGAAGATGGTTGAGTGATGACAAGCCAACATTGCATGATTTGGCCGATGAATATGGCGTATCTGCGGAGCGTATTCGCCAAATCGAAAAAAGAGCAATGGAGAAAATGAAGGGCGTAATTACTGCTTAAGAAACCTTAGGAAATTCCGCAAAAGCTGCGAACGACCATTCCGGGCGAGAAAGATAGTCTGTCTCGCTCAGTTTATGCAAGGAATCCGTCTCCAATTATACCAACTATAAAGGGTCGTGACTTCTAGTGTCAGACAAGCTAGCCAGGTTTTACCTGGCTAGCATTTTTTTGTCTATCGGTACTTCAGGAAGAACATGAATATCGGCTTTCTTGTTAGTGCTGCGAAGCAAAAACCGGAAAAAGCTGCGGATTATCGAATCGTGAAAACGGTATTTAGTAGATAACCCTAGCTATTAACGTTAAGTAGTTCTTATCCGCCGGGATAAAACCAACATTCTGTTTTAGAGTCTGCTGACCAACTTTGGGGATGGATCAAAATGATGAATTTTCATTCTCCCAATTGGGAAATAGCCCGGATTCTTCAGAAAAGAGTCTCGGAGACCGCCTCCTCCGGTTGCTGTTCAACACCCCGGGACGTTTGAGCGACCGCATTATTGGGTTCTGTTCCTCCTAAGTAGTATTCGTGGTAGCCATCAGGGTCTTCTGGATAGGTCACCTTTTCTGTGTCCTTATTAATGAATCGCTTGGTAATATTAGGTGGTATACGTATGGGTTTCTCCGGAAAGTCTGGAAGCACTTCTCCCATGTAGTCAACCCATATTGGCAGTGCGGCGCTGGCACCGGATTCTTTTCTGCCGAGATGGGAGGGCTCGTCAAAGCCGATATAGACACTGGTCATGACATCCGGGCTGAAGCCGGAAAACCACGCATCCCGATAGTCATTGGTAGTGCCAGTTTTACCAGCAAGATCGTTGCGTCCCAAAGCCAAGGCTCTTTTTCCCGTGCCGGTTAGGATAACCTGCTTCATAATGCTAGTGGTAAGGAAGGCATTTTGTTCGGAAATAATTTGTTCGGAATCGTTTTCCTCAGGCTCACTCGGAGTAGTGGTTTGTAGTCCCAGAGAATCTTCAGAAATAGCGCCAGATCCTAAACAGGTATCACAGGATGGTATCGTTTGGGCATCCAATGAGATCTCGTTGCCCTCGGAATCGACGACTTTATGTATGAAGTAGGGCTCTATACGCTTGCCTCCATTGGCTATGGCAGAATAATAGGAAGCGAGTTGAATTGGGGTAATGGAGGTTGACCCCAAAGCCAGTGAGAGACTTTTGGGTAGTGCCTCTGGGTCAAATCCAAATCGTGCCAGGTAGTTGACAGTGTTATTGATACCAATTGATCTAAGTAGTCTAACGGACACCAGATTTAACGATAAACTGAGGGCTTTCCGTAGTCGGGTCGGACCGAAGAATTTTTTGCTGTAATTTTGCGGACGCCAAATACCTTCCAAATCATCTTCGATCACAATGGGTGCTGCGCTCACTCTGCTACTTGGGGTAAATCCATTCTCTAGTGCCGCGGAGTAAATAAAGGGTTTAATGTTAGAGCCAGGTTGCCGTTTGGCCTGGGTTGCCCGATTAAATTTACTAAGATAGTAGTCAAACCCACCAGATAAAGCCAAAACCGCGCCGGTATGAGGGTCCAGGCTTACCAAAGCACCGGAAACCTCTGGTAGTTGGGAAAGAGTCCACGAACCTTCCTCAATTTGACGCAAATAAACGGTATCGCCTTTGGCTAAGAGGCTTTCAAGACTAGTAACTTTGGGACCAAGAGAATTCGGTCCGATATGGGCCCTCGCCCATGACACCTCTTCCAGAGCTATTACAATATCTCGATCGTTTTTTGTGCGGGCAACAAACTGTTCCGGTTCGACGTCAGTGACGATGGCAGGCTGCAGTTCGCCGCTATCCGAAAATTGGGAGAGATACTCCCTGACTAGTTCGTCGTCTTCTGTTTCATCCAATGTATCGAGCTGGGAATGATCAAAATTCTCAAGCGCTCCCCGGAAACCATGCCGCATATCGTAATCAATTAGCCCCTTACGTAAAGCACGATTTGCGGACTCCTGATAGCGACTATTCACAGTTACGGTAACATTAAGTCCCTTTTTGTAAATTTCAGTACCAAATCGCTCAATCATCAACTGCCTCGCCATCTCGGCGATGTAGGGTGCTTTGACATCAACCTTGGCTACGTTTCGTGTCGCAGTGATGGGGGCTTTGATCGCAGTTTCGTAACTAAAGTCATCAATTTTATCAAGTTCATGAAGTCGTTTTAGTACATAGTTTCTTCGTTCTTTGGCGCGTTTTGGACTCGATATCGGATTGTTATTGGACGGCGCTTTGGGTAGTCCCGCAAGCATCGCAATTTCTGGCAGGCTGAGATTCGCCAGATCCTGCCCGTAATAAACCTGCGCAGCCGCTGCGAAACCGTATGACCGATGTCCTAGAAAAATCTTATTCAGATAGAGTTCCAGAATTTCATCCTTGGTCAGCGCTCTTTCCATATTGAAGGACAACAAAATTTCCTTGAGTTTTCTCGTGTAGGTTTTTCCCGGATTGAGAAAAAAATTGCGAACCACCTGCATGGTAATCGTGCTCGCTCCCTGTTGTTTGGAACCACTGGAAAAATTACTTAATGCAGCTCGTATAAGACCGGGAAAGTCGACACCGGTATGGTGATAAAAACGATCATCTTCAGACACCAGAATGGCATCAATTAACAGGGCTGGTGCCTGATCAATAGTGATTGGAATTCTTCGCTCATCCCCATATTCCGCGATTAGTTTATTATCGTTACTGTAAATTCGCAGAGGAATGTTCAATGGTATTTGACGGATTTCATCTACGGTAGGTAAATTTGGAACCATAGATGCGGCATACAGCGCTAAACCAACTCCCATTGCGATGGCAGTAACCGTGAAAAAGGAAATAACCTTGACGACAGCGATAAGTAGAAACTTCATTTAGGAGTAGGTATTGTTTTGCCAGTTCCAAAATAATTCTGGGTATAAATCTTACTTATTGAGAGTAAGAGGTCCTTCAAAGATAATGTCTAAAGGGTTATTATAGCTGTAAAGGTGATGTCTAAGGGGGACCTTTGAGGAGATAGCGGATAAACTTTACGACTATTCCTATGTAACGTCTGGATCCAGGGTGAAACCGAAGTATTTTCGGTTAGATAACGTTATTCAGGTCAAGGAAGATTAAGAGGGTAAACAATGGAATTGTTTCAATTTACGCGTTTTGCGGATGGCATTTTAAAAAAGAATAGGACGTCTGTAGGGATAGATCCTGGCAGTAGTGGATCAATCAGGATAGTAGTGTTATCAGGCTCAGCAGCGAAACCGGTTTTGGAGTATTGCGGACCTGGGTTGTTAGATCCTTCAGCACCAACTTCCACTACAAAAAAGGATTCACCAAAAAGATTAACTCCCTTATCAGCGATGCTTCAATCAGGTAAGTAGTCCGTCCTGAAAAAAGGCGCGATGTCGTTATCGATCATGCGTCATTTTCGACCTTCGGATCAGGACAACACCCAGACGACGATTAG
>JAALKB010000098.1 GCA_011088265.1 Gammaproteobacteria bacterium | reverse complement strand
CCGTGCTTTTTCCACGACACCTTTTACCCCAGCATTCAACCGGGAGGTCCATCCTTCTTCCAACACTGAAATAAAATCACCTTCCTTAATCCTATCTTCTGCTATGGATATCCACTGATCTGAGGGAATGTTCGCAACCAGATGGTCATCCATCGAGTTTTCCTTGACTACTTCTGACTGCGTTGAATTAGTAGCGGGCGTAATAGACCCAATGGGTGTTTCGGCGTTTTTTTGGTCGTCTCCCGGAGCCCTAAAAATGAACTCGCCTTCGTCTAATCCGATTTTCCGAATCTTCCCATATTG
This sequence comes from Gammaproteobacteria bacterium, assembly GCA_011088265.1. GTDB lineage: Bacteria > Pseudomonadota > Gammaproteobacteria > Arenicellales > Poriferihabitantaceae > WLWV01. The sequence goes on along the minus strand of JAALKB010000098.1, from coordinate 13,537 downwards.
CGGTGTTTGTAAACCTGAATATCGATTTAGTCCGGATGAAAGATAAACCCCAAGCTCCGTACCAGTAATATAAGAGTCTTTTACCAGATCAGCCTCCCCATTAATTCCCTTTATCAGAAGAGGAATAAAGTCGCTAACCGCAGGAACTTCCTGATTCGCACTACCAGATGTAATAAACTGTCTTACTGGGCTATTAATATTTTGTGAGATAGCCCGAGGAACGAAGCCGCTTCTCACAGTAAAAATTGATCCTGAGAAACAACTATCAAATACGAAAAGAGCATGTTTCGCTTCTATCAACTGAGCCCAGGCATCTATAACCTGCATCGGCAATGCCTTGCTAATAAATGCACTTTCGTCACCATGGGGATGGGGAGCATCAACCGGCACAATATAGCCAACGGAATTCCCCATGGCGTTTTTTCTAGTGTATCCATGACCAGCAAATAAGAAAAATAGTCTGGCGTTTGGATTTAATCCACGTTTGGAAATAAAGCTCTCAAAAGCTATCTTTAGCTCCTCAGAAGTGGGGTCATTCACTCGTGTAATCTCAAACCCATGCTCCTTAAGTGCGACTTCCACACTATCTATCTCACTTGGAACATTATCGAGAATAGACCAACCATCTCTGTAATTGCTTGTACCGATCAGCAAAGCATGGCTTTCTTCATAGAGAGGCACTTCATTATTCGCAGCAACAGGGCCAAAGGAAACCACCCAAAAAGTGAAAATGGTGAAGAGAAGTACAAACATTGAAGCACCCTATCCGCTGTGGACTTAAACTAACTTCCAGATTGAGTATCTAGTAACAACTTCAATTCCGGCGCGTCTTCAGGCCCAAAAATTCGCACACCCTCTCCAGTAACTACCATAATTCGACCAACTCCAAGGCTCTCATCATTGGTAATGATGAGTTCTTCCTTCCTTGTATCAATGACTATTCCTCCTTGCGAAGAACCCTGATTTGCTGAAGAATCCTGATTAACCAAAAAAGCTACCTCTAGCAAATCAGCAACAACCAGCACTCCCTTTATAAGGTATTTCGAAAATCCTCTTGTATTGTCCTCTTTTGCATCACTCTTTGTTATTGCCAATTTTGTTTCAGTAATTTCCTCAATTTTCCTCGCTATTTCCTCTGAGGCCAACCACCTGACTTTCACAGATTTAACACTATCTATCTCAGATGCATAACTACACTTTGGAAATTGAGAAACAGAGAACATCACCAACAACACAATTAACTGCCTTACCTTGTCTAAATCAAAAAACATACCTGCATTTTCCTTTTGTATTTAAAAAAATATATCATTAATCCGTATTTAACTGCGTTGGTCGGTATAATACTCTTGATTACTAACTTTGGTATAGCCATTTTAGCCATGCTGAAAGTTGACACTACTAAAAAAAGGGAAAAAGGACATGAAACAAATACTTCTGGCACTTCTATTCACTTCTCTCAGCTCCTTCGTGAGCGCAGATTATCTCGCTTATTCGGTTTCTTCTTCAGGAAAGATACCTTTGCCTAAAAACCTGGATTTGGTCGAAGTCGAGTCTTTAGTCAATCTCGAATGGGGAGAATATCGAGGCCCTAAAGGTAGAGTAGGCATTTTACCCGTTGAGAATAATTCTGGAGGATCGACGTCAACCGTATTAAGCGGCTCTAACTCGGTGCGATATGATGTTAAAAACGGACGGGGGGTTCCCGTTGAAGGAATTGAAGCGATATTAATGAATACGATGAACGCTACAGGGCGCTTTCGACTTCTGGAAAGAACAGTATTGGATCAGGCATTAAAAGAACAGGATCTAGGAGCATCCGGAAGAATCAGCCAGCCATCAGCGGCGAAAATCGGTAAGCTTTTAGGTGCTGAGTACTTGCTACAGGCCGTAGTTACTAACTATGAGCGCGGAGTTAAACAATCCAGTAATGCATTGGGAGGATTAGTCTCCGGTGTTGTTGGTGGAAACGCGGGTGCACTATTGGGGGGGATTGGAATCAAAAAGCAGCGAGGGGTAATTGGAATGAATTTCCGACTTATTGATGCTGAAACCAGTGAAATTGTATTTAGTAACCAATCAGAGGTAACGTTAACCAATAAAGGGGTCACCTTCGCCGGCAGTGCAGTCGTTTCCAGCGGTGCCATGGGAGATTTTATTTCCAGCTACTCTCAAACCCCAATCGGAAAAGCCGTGATAGCGGCCTGCAACAAGGGCGTCTTCGAATTAGCAAAACAAATTGGTTCTAAATCTGCTTCCGGTACCATAATAAAAGCATCTCCTGGGAAAATATTCGTTAACCTGGGCGCAGGAAGTGTTAGCAAAGGAGAAACCCTGGTCGTGTTAAAAAAAGGAGAGGACTTGATTGATCCTGACACTGGACTGTCTCTCGGCGGAGAAATGGAACGGGTGGGTCGTATTCGAATACATAATGTACACGAGAAGTACTCCATAGGAGAAGAAGAAAATTTCGATGTTAGTAGGATTTCGAGAGGAGATGTAGTCCAGTCGATGAATACGGCAACAGGATTGAAGTTCGCAGAAAAATGGACCTCATCAAAAAAGCTAAAAAAGAAATTTAATAAGGAATCCCTGCGCAATCTTTTTAAAAAGAAACCCAAAGACTAAGCTCGCCAGGAATTTGAATTTTTCAATGGACTCAATAAAAGCCCGATTAGAGTGAATCTCGGGTTTAACCCCCTGAGTTGATTCAAATAACACACCAATCCATTATTTGTGAAACAGATCCTGCTATATTAACTGACATAGCAGGATCAGCCGGAAATTTCTTGCCATAGACCTTATTGATGAAACCGCATACTCGACAATTAATTCAAAAGAGTCTCGGCATAAGTTTTAGCAAGTTCAATTATTTTCGCTTAAGACAATTGTTCATGACTTCTCAGAGACTCCTGAGGATTAGCAGGAGAGATTGTTTGTAAATGTTGGGACTCGATCTGCTAACCCAAAAATCAGGGTTAGATATAATCGGACAATGGCCGTAGAATCCTCTTAAGAGTCATTCGCAAAAACCGAGAGAGTAGGTCATTAGGGCAGTAAGAAGTAATGCAGTAAGTACGACTTTCACTTCCCATTTGTAGAGTTTTTTGGCACCATGGTTAGAAGATCTCCATATCGACTTGTATGGGTCTAGGGCTTCCCTTTGGACCGCTATTCACCGCCGGAGTCGAAATAAGATTGCCAGAACAACCTGGGATCACTGAGTATGACCACTTTTCTGCTAACGGATAATTGTAAATGACCGATGGATTTGCTTATCATTTCGAATGGGATGTCGCTAAAGCAAAAAGTAATCGGCACAAACACGGGCTTTCCTTTGACGAAGCCGTCGCGGTTTTTAGTGATCCGCTGATGTTATCAATACCTGATATAGTACATAGCGAAACCGAAGAACGGTGGGTTACCTTGGGCATGAGTCAGAATAATCAACTCATTGTGGTCATCCATACTTTCGACGATAGTGGTATCGAGTCCGCGACGATTAGAATCATCTCCACGCGACCTGCCACAAAGCATGAGCGACGACAATACGAGAATGACCAATGAAATCAGAATATGACTTTTCTAAAGGGGAGCGAGGTAAGTTCTTTCGTGAAAGAGCTAGGCTGAATCTACCTGTTTACCTGGACCAGGAGATTCAAACATATCTACAAGAGCGGGCTCGATCTAAAGGGGTAGAAATCAACCAGCTTGTTAATGAAATGCTCAAACAAGATATCAAACTCATTGAAGCGGTTAAGTAACTGCCCACCGTCAGATTGAGTCAATCATGATGTAGGTCGAAACGCTGACAAATCTGGTGATTGGGTTTTATCTTTTTCATTTTCAAAATCGATAGAAAAGCGATGCCTCAAGTATCCTCAAAACAGCCATTTCGATGTCTAGCGATATGATAGACTTTGGGTCACAGCGACCTAGAGAATTGAAGTAAATAGAAATGACTAAACAATTAACTGCAATTATTGAGCGTGAGGATGACAGCTACGTGTCCCTATGCCCTGAATTGGATATAGCCAGCCAAGGCGATACAGTTAGTGAGGCTAGGCAGAACCTACAAGAGGCGTTAACACTTTTTTTCGAAACAGCCTCAAAAGAAGAAATAAATCAGCGATTACACTCTGAAATTTATATTACCCAAGTTGAAGTGGCTATTGGGTAGGCTGAAAAGATTTTCCGGAAAAGATGTCTGTAGAATCCTGGAGAGAAATGGATTTGAGTTAGTAAGGCAAAGAGGTAGTCATGCTGTAATGCAAAAACCAGGGAATCCGACGGTAACTGTTCCAGTTCCACTCCACAAGGAGATTAAGACAGGAACTTTGCAATCAATTATTCGGCAGTCAGGTATTAGCAGAAGTCTTTTCGAATAAGGCAGGAATGAAAGACTAAAGCATCCTCATCAGAGCCATTCCTCATAGCTAAAGAATTAGGGAAATAACTGATAGTATGACAGTGTTTCAGATAGATTGTTTTTAGAGCGAACAATCGTTCTAATTAGTCGGCCCTTAAAATAGGAGTTTAAATCGAGTCTCATGAAACTCAGCTTCTTAATCTATCTTCGTTCGGCGTAATGCGTTTCACTCTATTTTTAGTAAACCATGGAAAAACGCTACCAAGTATTTATTAGCTCCACATTCAAGGATCTCGAAGGAGCACGAATGGAAATTAGCAAAACCCTGCTGAGAGCGAATTGCTTTCCTGCGGGAATGGAGCTTTTCCCTGCGGCTGACGAAGAGCAGTTTGAGTACATTAAAAAAGTCGTAAGGCAGAGCGATTTCTATATCATTGTTTCTGCGGGAAAATACGGCACTATTTCCCCAAAGACAGGCCTCGGGTATACAGAAATGGAGTATGACTATGCAGTTGAAATCGGAATACCTGTAATTAGATTGCTCCACAGAGACCCTGTAAAACATCTTCCTAACGGCTTAGTTGAAAGTACTCCGGAGTCACGCGAGCTTTTGGAACGTTTCAGACAAAAGATGCAGACCGAAAAACTGGTGAATCATTGGATGGAATCGTCTGAATTGCCATCGCTCGCTCTTCTCAACTTGAACTATGTAATAAGCGCGTTCCCCACATCTGGTTGGTCCAAGTTTTCGAAAAAAATGCTACCAGATAGTTGTGTCGCCCAAGAATCTATCACATTGCTTGAAATAATCAGGGATAATGCGTCGTTGAAAATACACGAAATTTTGAATTTGGCTTCGGAGGAACTAGACATTGACATGAGAAACTTTCGCGCCAATAGAGAATTAAAAATTAGACTCGGAATTCTCATGAACTCCGGTCTAGTAGTTTTCAGATTAGACATGAAATACTACAGTGCGAGTTATGATGATTCTTACGAGTTTTGGCGATATGAGGCACGGAGTCTTCCTTGCAGGATTACCGAGTCTGGAAAAGAAGTCTTGAGGCAGAACGAAGGCCGTCTATCTAAATAGTGGACCTAGGCGTTTCATTCAAACTACTTCATTCCTTGAAGCACGAATGGATGTCATAAACCGATACGTAGCATGACAAATCGTTGCACCGGAAATGGTTCAGTCTACGACTTTCAAGCAGAGTGCGCTTCTGTTAAATTTATTTTGTTGTTTAACGTTTCTCGGTATTGTTTCGCCAGCCTCGTGAACTCGATCATTAATGACCGTTAAGGGCCAAAAACGCCTCGTCGCAAATGGAGCACACTTGATACCCGTACACAAAACGAGGTATCAATATGCAACCAACCAACCATTCGAATTTCACTCCATGGAACAAAGGCAAGCTGATAGGTCAGCGACCTGCTCTAAAACTTCAAGAAGTCTGGCAGATTAGAATTCGGCTTCAAATCTCTGGAATTCCTCAAGAGCTTGCTCTTTTTAATCTAGCGATAGACAGTAAGCTGAGGAGCTGTGATCTGGTCAGACTGAAAGTCAGCGATATTTCCAAAATGGGTTCCGTCTCTACCAGGGCAATGGTTTTACAGCGAAAAACACAAGTCCCCGTTCAGTTTGAAATCACACCGGGTACTCGTGATTTGTTGAACAATCACCTAAGGAAAAATGATCTTGCTCTAGGAGATTATCTGTTTAAGAGTCGATTGTCCGCATCGAACCATCTCTCAACCCGTCAGTATGCTCGAATTGCAAAACGATGGGTATCGGAGATTGGTCTCGATCCATCAGTCTATGCAACCCACTCAACGAGGAGAACTAAAGCGTCGTTGATCTATAAGCGAACGAAGAATCTCAGAGCGGTGCAGTTATTACTCGGCCACACCAAACTGGAAAGCACAGTTCGTTATCTCGGTGTCGAAGTGGATGATGCTCTGGAATTGGCGGAACAAACCGAAGTTTAACGATAGGCAAGTACCGACAACAAGGTTTATAATACCTGTTGTCGGCACCATACTCGAAACGGTCATCCGAGTGGCCAACGCATTTTGCAACTTAATCCACCATGCTGACGAGATTCTTCAAAAAATAAATGTCCGCTTTCCGGCTGAACAACGTAATGCTACGACAATGTAGGCCAGCGGCTTATGAACCTGTCGCGAATAACTCTTTTAAACGGTTGAAGGTTTCAATACGTTCTCGAGCCAGGCAGTCACTTCAACGATTCGGCGTAACTTAATTTGTTCTACATGAGTAAGTATCCACAGATCACGGGTAGGTGGATCTGGCATATCTTTCATAACTAAGCGTTGCAGGCCTTTGTGTCTCTCTGCGACCACATTGGGGAGTAAGGTTCGGCCAAGACCGTTTAACACAATCTCCAGTGCCGTTTCCGCATCATGGACTCTTACTCCGACTAGTTCGCTGGTTCGGCCTTTGGTAGCTCTGTTAATCCACTGCGCTTGTGGCATGTGTGCCAGGGTTTCATCATAAGTTATCCATGGGAGGCGCATGGCTTCACGATTTGAATGGTGTTGCAAGGCGTAGGCTGAATAATGGAGTTGTCCGATGCGCCGCGACTTGATATTAGTCCCCCCTGTGGTGGGCCGAGAAAGACGAACTGCAATGTCGGCTTCGCGATGTGTAAGGCTGAAATCGCGAGTGTCGGGGATAAGGTCTAGTCCTAGGTCAGGATGGGCATCTAACAAACTACCAACTTCGGGCGCCAGAAGGCGATTAATTACGATGGGAACCGATGTAAGACGAACCGTCCCCGCGCAACTATCTTTGTCTGATCCCAACATCTCGCCAATTAGCTCAACTTCATGTTCCATGGCCTCAATGTGGCTGATCAAAGCCTCACCAACTGAAGACAAACGTAGTGATCCGTCCGGTTGACGTCCGCAAAGTATCAAGCCTAGAGCCGTTTGCAATGCGGTTAGCCTGCGTGAGACGGTCGTGTCATCCACTCCGAGCAATTGAGCCGCACCTGACAGACTTCGCCCCCGTTTCAACGCGAGTAGGAAGCGAAGATCATTCCAATTATTAAACTGCATTATTGCAGAATAACACTGCAATAATACGCCTTCAATATGCATAACCGCAGATTTAGAATATGTGAAGTCAAAAACATGCTTCTTCCGCGCAACCTAAACAGGTAAAGACTATGGAATTACAACTCAATGGCCAAACTGCGCTGATTACGGGTGGTTCGAAGGGGATTGGTCTTGCAACGGCCAGAGCTTTTGCTGCGGAAGGCGTATCACTCCATCTTGCAGCTCGTGATCCTGGTGCACTGCAAAAAGCGAAACTCGAGATTCAGGATGACTATCAAGTTGAAGTTTCAATCTATGCCATCGATCTCGGCACAACCATTGGTTTGGAAGCGGTTGCTGCAGAATGCGGTGATGTGGATATCCTCGTGAACAATGCCGGAGCAATTGCTGCGGGATCGATTGGGGATATCGACGAAGAAACTTGGCGTGATGGCTGGGAGCTGAAGGTATTTGGCTATATAAATTTATCACGCCTGATTTATGCCAATATGACGAAACGAGGAAGCGGTGTGATTGTCAATGTCTGCGGCACTGCTGGTAATCAGCCGCCATCAGACCACCTCCCTGCTACAACTGCAAACTCGGCGCTTATTACGTTTACCCGAGCAATGGGGGGGTGCGAGTCTGGATCATGGTGTCCGGGTGGTCGGCATCAATCCAGGTGACATGGTAAATGAGCGTGGCGTTATGTTCTTGCGACGTTACGCGACCAAACACCTGGGTGACCCAGATCGTTGGGAGGAAATGACTCAGGACCTTCCTGGTGGACGAGCAGCGACGTCTGAAGATATGGCCAATACCATTGTATTCCTATCCAGCGCGCGTGCGGGTTACATTAGTGGAGAGGTATTAACGATCGACGGTGGTGTAAGCGCCAGACGCGCAGTCATCTAGTTTTCATAAATCCCATGTCACTATATGTACAACCTTTCGTCACGCAGTTTCTGTCGAAACGGGCATTCACATAATGAGGTTAAACAATCGCTCTTAAACACCCTGGAGTATTATTTTCGCGTTTGTGAACGGCAGTTTTGGGCCAACAGCGGACGGGCACTGTAAGGTGCGATCTGGGCTAGACTGTTAAATTCGTCAGATCAAGTCCAGGTTTTACAGACTGTTGTAGCGTCCACTATCTTAAAATCCACGTCTAATCCCTAGAAGATCGACACCGAGGCAGATCCTCACATTTTCTACTTTGTATATCGACACACAACTGAGCTCTCATATCTTCTGTCGTATATTTGGTTTTTCTCTGGTTCAGGGTTAGACTCTTTCCTGATCGTGCCTTAGATAACTCAAAGTAAGGGCTTTCTGAACCTGCTTGGGTTTTCTGGTTTCTCCTCATTACTCATCCATTGGAGCATCGCTATGAAAATAGAAACGAAAGCCATTCACTCCGGATTCAAATCCGATCCAACCACCAATGCGGTCGCGGTTCCAATCTATCAGACAGCCGCTTTCTCATTTGATGACACCCAACACGGCGCAGATTTATTCGATCTAAAAGTATTGGGAAATATTTACAGTCGAATCATGAATCCCACCAACGATGTACTCGAACAAAGGGTTGCAGATATGGAGGGTGGGGCAGCAGCATTAGCCCTTTCTTCGGGGCAGGCGGCAACAACCTATTCCCTCCTAACCATCGCAGAGGCGGGAGATAACTTTATCAGTATGTCGACATTGTATGGGGGAACTTATAACCTGTTTGCCCATACGCTGCCTCAACTCGGCATTGAAGCACGATTTGCAAACCCGGAAAACCTGGAAGACATGGCGAGTTTGTTCGACAGCAAAACCAAGGCTGTTTATTGCGAATCCATTGGAAATCCAGCGGGCAATGTGGTCGATCTGGAAAAGGTTGCGGAAATTGCCCATGCCCATGGAGTTCCTGTGATTGTGGATAATACCGTTCCCTCCCCTTATCTCTGTCAACCCTTTCAGTGGGGCTGCGATATCGTTGTGCACTCCTTAACAAAGTACATCGGCGGTCATGGAACACTCATCGGTGGAATGATTGTCGACTCGAACAACTTTGACTGGGTCGCGAATAAAGAAAAGTTCAATCGGTTAAACGAGCCCGACGTTTCCTATCATGGTGTGGTTTATACGGAAACCGGATTGCCACCTTATATTCTTCGCGCAAGAGTAGTGCCATTACGGAACATGGGAGCAGCCATGACACCCCATAACTCATTCCTGGCGTTACAGGGATTGGAAACCCTTCATTTGCGCATGGATCGCATTTGCGAAAACACCCTAACAGTTGCGAAACATCTTCAGCAGCATCCCAAAGTCAGCTCTGTCAGATACGCCGCTTTGGACGACAGCCCTCACAAGGCGCTGTTGGATAAATACACCGGTGGCCGGGGCTCTGGGGTCCTAAGTTTTGAGATAAACGGTGGCTCAACAGCAGGAGCCAATTTCATTGATGCACTTCAAATGATCACTCGATTAGTCAATATTGGTGATGCCAAATCATTGGCTTGTCATCCTGCTTCTACTACCCATCGGCAGCTTACCGATGAAGAACTCATTACATCTGGAGTTACCCGGGATCTGGTTCGTTTGTCCATCGGCATTGAAAATATCGAAGATATTATCGAGGATATTGATCAGGCGCTCGCGGCTGCGTAGAGATATTTTAGTCTTTCCTCGGGTGGCACATTGTTGAGCTCCAGTGTGCCACCCTATTAACAGGGCCACGTTATTAAAAAGATAGTCGTCAGGCAGAAATGTTGACGGTAGAGCTCCTCTCTCTTGTACTGGTTTATCCTGAACTGGAAGCAGATATTTTTAACACGATTAATTAACCCCCATGACCACCCCGATTATCAGACCCCGACGAAGTTTTATTTTTTCTCCCGGATTACGGCCTGATATGTTTCCCAAGGCATTGGCCTCAGGAACCGATATTGTTTGCATCGAACTGGAGGACGGGATTGCACCCAAGGACAAGGACGAAGCCAGGGAAAAAGCCTTGAAACTATTTGAAATGCCCCAGGCCGACGATGGTGTAGAGCGTATCGTGCGCATCAATAGTATGCGCGAGGCATTCGGTATTGCAGATGTGCAGGCCATCCTGGCAACAAACACTCCGCCACCCGCATTGATGATGCCGAAAGTTAGAACACCGGATGAAGTCGTTTTGTTGGACAACCTGCTCAGCGAACGAGGGCACTCCACCAGACTCCATATTATTATTGAAACCAACGCTGGACTTGAAGCAGCCTATGACATCGCCCATTGTAGCTCGCGGATAGATGCCCTGTTCTTTGGGGGTGTGGACATAGCGGCGGAGCTACGATGTCAAAATGCCTGGGAACCACTACTTTATGCGAGATCTCGAGTGGTCCATGCAGCGGCAGCGGCTGGACTGGATGTCATTGATGTCCCTTACCTGGACCTTGACGATCAGGATGGCATGATTGTTGCAGCCAAACAGGCAAAGTCCCTGGGGTTTTCAGGAAAGGGTTCCGTTCATCCGAAGCAAATTGCCGCACTCAACGAGGTTTTCACGCCAAACGAAGCCGAGATTATTCGTGCCAGAAGAATTATCAACACCTTCAAAGAAGCCGATACTGGTCTTGTGGTCATTGATGGAAAACTGATCGAAAAGCCGGTGCTGCGGGACATGCATCGCATTATCGCCATTGCCGAACGCATCGGAAAGTAACGTTTTCACACATGTCCACTTTAATACCTTAAAACAGAGAACAGACCATGGTCCTTCACGGGGATCTACTTTTTTGATTAAACTTTTGGCACCATGAAACAACGAATAAAGACCCGCTTTACTGAATTTTTTAACGTTTCCCACCCCATTATGCTTGCTCCCATGGACCAGATTTCAGGTGGAAATCTGGCTGCAGCGGTATCCAGGGCGGGAGGATTGGGAATGATTGGTGGAGGGTATGGTAATCGAGAGTGGCTAAAAACGGTTTTTTCCGAGACCCATGATGAATCCGTTGGGGTTGGGTTTATTACCTGGAGCCTTATGCGCCAACCTGAACTCGTTGATTTTTCCCTGGATCAGAAACCTGTGGCCTTTATGGTTTCATTCGGGGACTCGGAAATCCCGGTGGCAGCCGCAAAAGCCAGAAATATTCCCACTATCTGGCAGATACAAACATTGGACATGGCGAAACAGGCATTGGATGCAGGAGTTGATGTGCTTGTGGTGCAAGGCCAGGAAGCGGGCGGTCATGGCATGAGTCGTGGCCTGATTTCACTGCTACCAGCGGTTCGTGATTTGGCTGGAAAAGATCAGATTATCGTCGCAGCGGGAGGAATTGCTGATGGACGAGGATTAGCGGGTGCACTATCTCTTGGCGCCGATGGTGTGATGCCGGGCACTCGTTTCTGGGCCAGCAAGGAAGCTAATGGTAGCGATGCGGCAAAAGCCCAACTTGTAAAGGCCAGGGGAGACGATACTTTGCGCTCTAAAGTATTCGATATCGCCCGGGGAGTGGACTGGCCCTGGCATTTTACAGGGCGAGTGGTTGCCAATCAGTTTTCAAACCAATGGCATAATAATATCGATGAGTTACAACGGGATGTGGAGACCGAACAACAACGCTACCTCACTTCTCAAATGGACGACTTCAACATCCGAGTCGTGATCGGCGGCGAGTGTCTCGACAACATTCACTCCATCGATTCCGCAGAGACCATTATCAATAATATGGTTGACGAAGCAGCGAACATCCTGGAGCGTATGGTTAATTACCTCGTTCCATAGCTTTTTCACTAGCCGTTCGCTAGCCTTTTCACTATGGATTTGATCCTGAGTAAAAAGGTGATGGGATGTCGGATGTCCAGGCGCTAATGGGGAGTGCGTTTGATAATCCAGCCTACGCCAAAAAGAATAAGACCGCTGCCGATTATAAGTCCCGTGGTTAATTGATCATCGAGAATAAAAACGGCGCCTAATATCGCGAATATTGGAGAAAGTAGATAGAACGGCGCTATCAATCCAACCGGGTAGCGTTGCAAAAGAAAGAATAGCCCTGAATGAGCAATTATCGAGCTCATGATAGCGGTATAAAACAATGCAGACCAACCAACGATGGTTGATTCCTGCAATGTTTGCCAATGATTTTCTTCGAACACAAAAGACGTCAATAATAATACGGGTGCGCCCACCAGAGATACCCATCCGGTAATAGTCAGAGGGTGAACGTCACCAAGCTCCCGAATCTTGATCATGGCATAGGCAGCAAACGCGCAGGACACCGCCATCCAGAATAGCGCGGGCAAATCATCAAACGCTGCAGGATCAAAACCAATGATCCCAGCACCAATCATAGCAATCCCAATACCCGTAATTCGCTTTATGCCAATCTTTTCATTGAGCAAAATAACGCCAAGAATCACAGCAAAGGGCACCTCCAGTTTACCGAACACTGCGATGGATGCAACGTTCTCAGCCATGGCAACGGAAATGTAAAGAGTCAAGTACATTCCCACTCCCATAAGGAGACCAATTCTGAATAACGGAACAATCAACTGTTTGGGAACCCTTATAAAGGAGAAAAGAAACACTAACAGCAACAGAAATCGAATGCCGGTAAAAAAGACAGGCGGGAAATCCTGTAGGCCAAAACTAGCTGCAATGTACATTGACCCCCAAAGCAAATTAATAATTACCGCAATCGCGATATGAGGAATTGTCATTCGATTCAGAATTCTCGGTAGCTGACTTCGGCGTTGTCACATCTCGGGGAGCAAGCATCATACAACATATACTGGCAACATATGCTGGAATGACGGATGGGTGACAAACAACCTGGATTTGAAAAAAGACCCGTATTTGAAAAAAGCGAATGCCGTTACTCGTCAAGCCGCCCTAACGCTCATACCTGAGCGCCGAATACTACCCAAAAAGTGATAACGCTTAATATTGCTTACCACGGAGAACTAATATCAATGAGGCAGTGATTGGGGTCCCGGGTCAAAAAGCGACGTTGCCCATAAAACTCATTTCGAGGTGGCTGAATAATCTCCAACCCCATCTCAATTGCTTTTTTATACACGGCATCCACGTCCGATACCACAAATGTGACATACATTCCTGTGGGAGGCATTCCT